>JAGOHU010000192.1 GCA_017995975.1 Negativicutes bacterium | reverse complement strand
GGGTGCGCAGGTTCGATTCCTGCCAGGCGCACCATCTTTTACTTTGTTAGATTTTTTTGTTAAGAAAGGTAGCTAATGATGATTCAAGTTCGCGAAAAGGTTCGTTTTGTTGAAACAGACTTAATGGGGGTAGTACATCACTCGAATTATTTGCGATGGTTTGAAATGGCAAGAGTGGAATACCTACGTGAAGCTGATATTCTTTTGCTTGATCTTATTCGAAATGGAATTGTTTTTCCCATTACAAAGGTCGAGTGTAAATATATTTCATCTGCTTATTTTGACGATTGGTTGGTTATCGAGGCAGTAATGATTGAGTGCCATAAAGCAAAGATGGAATTTGCTTATCGAATTACTCGAGAAGCAGATCATATTGTTTTGGCAGAAGGCTATACCCAAAACTTATTTACTACCTCGGAAGGGAAAGTAACAAGACTCCCAGATGAATACTTTGAGAAACTTAAACATATCAAAATAAAAGAAAATCAAATTCCTGATTGGGCAAGAAAATGGATGAGGAGTGGAAAAGCATGATTTTTGAGGGAATGACAATCATCCTTTTGGTAGTGATTCTGGGATATGCTTTGATCAGGCAAATACTAAAAAAACAAGGAAATGCAACGATTGTTTGGTCTCAACACATTCCGTGGACAAGTCAGAAAAATAGAGACAACCAATTAGTTTTTTCTACTATTATTCCAATCAAAAATGACACTGGAATTGATTTTACACTGATTGATGTTTTCCCAAGACTTCAATTGCCAGAAGAACAATACAAAGAAGGCATTTGGCGCGCCTGGTGCCGAAGAGTAGATACAAAAAGGCAAGATGGATACTGGGAAGCCGCAATTCTTCCTCGCAAGACAGAAAATGCGATAGAAATATTTTTGGTTTTAGATTCTTTAAAAACGGTTGATACTGCAATGATGAATTTACCAGACTTTTCGATTGATTTATATTGGCTGATTGTTTGCCGAAACCCCCAAAGGGTTGAATGGCAAAGATTGACAGTGGCGGCAGAAAAGCTCCGCGAAGCTTGGCAAAGAGGGGAGAAATAGGAATAATGAGTAATGAATTAATTCGAATTCCTGTAAAGACCCGTGTCCTAGTTGCTTCAGACGATATTGTTGCGGCAATAAGAAAATATACTCCTGTAGAATTAGGACCAGATGATGTAGTGACTGTGGCCGAGAGTGTTTTGGCAATTACCCAAAAGAGAATTGTTTGGCCAGCAGATTTAACCATTTCAACTTGGGCTCGTCTGGCTTGTAGATGTTTTCCTCAAGCAGCTTCCATATCTAGTCCACAAGGAATGCAAATTTTGATGAATGCCGAAGGGACGATTCGAGTGCTTGGAGCTCTTTTTTTTGGAGCTTTAGCTAAAGTTGTAGGTAAAACAGGTCTTTTCTATCAATTAGCTGGGCGCGAAGCCCCATTAATTGATGATATTACTGGAACTATGCCTCCTTATGATAAGCATGTTGTTTTAGGGCCTAGTCATGCAGATAGAGAGGCTGACAAAATTGCTGAGTCGCTAGGAATCTATGGGGCTGCAATTATGGATGTGAATGATCTTCGGAGAGCTTTAGTTGTCGGAGTAAGCGAAACCTTGGAAGGGGATACCGAAACTTTGTCTCAAATGCTTCTCGACAATCCTTTTGGCAATGCAAGTGAAAAAACTCCAATTATTGTCTTAAAAAACTATCGCCGTGCTACTTCACAATTACCACTTTGGGGGGATAAAAATGAAGTCAATCGTTCTGGCGACTAAAAACAAGGGTAAAATAATTGAATTGAAAAAAGCACTAGAAGGACTAAATATTTCAATTCTTTCCCTCTCAGATTTCCCTGAATGTCCAGATTCACCAGAAACGGGGCAAACTTTTGAGGAAAATGCCTCTCAAAAGGCAATATATTATTCCAAATATACTGGTTATCCTTGTTTGGCTGATGATTCAGGATTAGAGGTAGAGGCATTAAATGGTGCTCCTGGTATTTATTCAGCTCGCTATGCTGGCGAAGATGCCACCGATGAAAAAAATAACTCTAAATTGTTGGATGAATTACTAAATGTTCCAATTGAAAACCGAAAAGGACGTTTTTATTGCTCTTTGGCTTTTGCTAATCAGGATAAAGTTTTAAATATATTTTCTGGAATTTGTGAGGGAATCATCCAATTGGGTTCCCAAGGCAATGGTGGATTTGGATATGATCCATTATTTTATATTCCCGAATTACAGAAAACAATTGCTGAGTTATCAGTTGAAGATAAACAAAGAATTAGTCATCGTGGTAAAGCTTTTTCTTTATGGAAAGACTGGTTTATAAAAAATAAAACCATTATATAAATAGTTTTTATGAAATCCCTCAATTTTTATTGAGGGATTTTTCTTCTCTATTGCAAATAGATTTGATAGAATTAAGACAAACGAAATAAGGGGGAATCAATATGACAACAATCCGTGAAGAAGCAATACAATTACGAGTAGCAAAAAAAGGTCTTTTATCCACCGTTCCTAAAATTGAATTAAAGGATCGTCATGATTTAAGCATTGCTTACACCCCAGGTGTGGCTGAACCCTGTAAAGACATAAAAGAAGATAAAAATTTGGCTTTTGAATATACTTGGCGTGGAAATCTTGTGGCAATTGTAACAGATGGAACTAGGGTGCTTGGACTCGGAGATATTGGGCCTGATGCAGCAATGCCAGTCATGGAAGGAAAAGCAATTCTTTTCAAAACTTTTGGTGGGGTTGATGCAGTGCCAATTTGTCTGGATACAAAAGACCCAGAAGAATTTATAAAAACCGTAAAATACTTGCAGCCCAGTTTTGCAGGAATTAACTTAGAAGATATTTCCTCACCCAAATGTTACGAAATTGAAAATCGATTAAAAGCAGAGATGGATATTCCTGTATTTCACGATGATCAGCATGGAACAGCCATTGCAGCATTATCAGCCCTTTATGGCGCACTACGATATGTTAAAAAATCAATTGGAGAGGTCAAAATTGTAATCAATGGGGCCGGAGCTGCTGGAACCGCAATTGCAAATCTTCTTTTAAATGCGGGAGCTAAGAATGTGATTATGGTGGATAGTAAAGGCGCTTTATATGAAGGCAGAAGCTCGTTTGATCAAGTCCAACAAGCACTAGTGCAGAAAACTAATTTAGACAAAATTAAAGGTAAGTTGATTGATATTATTGATGGTGCCGATGTGCTTATTGGGGTATCTGCTCCTGGTGCTTTTACAAAAGAAATTATTCAAAAAATGAATTCTAGATCAATTGTCTTTGGTCTTGCAAATCCAGTTCCTGAAATTTTTTATGATGAAGCCATTGCTGCTGGCGCAGAAGTAGCTGGTACTGGTCGATCGGATGCACCCAATCAAGTAAATAACGTCACTGTGTTTCCAGGTGTTTTCAGAGGTGCTTTTGCAGTGAGAGCAA
>JAGOHU010000191.1 GCA_017995975.1 Negativicutes bacterium | reverse complement strand
CCCTTATGGTAAGTACTGTTAAATTTCCGGACTTTAAAGGTGGAAGTGCTTATCGTTACAATAAACTTGCATTAGTGATTGGTGGATTTGTTACATTAGGATTAGTGGTTTTTTCGTGGAAAGCAATCGGATTTGCTTTATTTTTTAGTTTTATGGTTTTCGGCATAGTAAATACGCTATTAGGGCCTTTTGAGAACCAACAAAAGGAGTAACTTCATGAATTTCTATTTGGATATTTTGTTTATTCCTCTTCAAATTTTTGTTATTAGTTTAAGTATATACATATTATTTACTGCATTTGTTAGCTTTTTTCCTAAAAAAGAAGAAAAATTTTGGATACCTAAACATCGATTTGCAATTTTGACTGCAGCTCATAATGAAGAACAAGTGATTGGTCAACTGATAGAGAATCTTACTCTTCTTGATTATCCAAAAGAGCTTTATGATATCTATGTTGTTGCTGATAATTGTACCGATAAAACTGCTGAAATTGCTGAAGCATCTGGAGCCATTGTCTATCACCGAACCAATCTTGTGGAAAAGGGAAAAGGATTTGCAGTGGAATGGATGCTAAATAATTTATTTGTTCAAGGAAAACCTTATGAGGCAATTGTTTTTTTTGATGCAGATAACTTGGTTCATCCTGAATTTTTAATGGAAATGAACAATCGTCTTGAAAAAGGCGAGGAAGTCATCCAAGGCTTTATTGATGCAAAAAATCCTAATGATACATGGATTTCAGGTACATTTGCGATTGCTTTTTGGCTAGTAAATCATTTTTGGCATTTGGCTAAATATCGACTAAATCTTTCGGCAGTGCTTGGTGGGACAGGAATGTGCATATCTTTTAAAGTTGTAGAAAAATACGGCTGGGGTGCAACATCATTGGTGGAAGATATGGAGTTCACGATGAAGGTTTTAACCGAAGGCATTCGTACCACTTGGAATCATGATGCGGTTGTTTATGATGAGAAACCACTCACTTTTATGCAATCTTGGCATCAACGAAAACGCTGGGCTCAAGGGCACTTTGATGTAGCCCATCGTTATATACCGAAATTGTTTGTTGAAGGAGTAAGGAAAGGTAAGTTTTATATCCTTGATGGAATCATTCATTTAGTTCAGCCTTACTTCCTACTCTCTTCAACAGCTTTAATTTTTGCAGGAATTTTTAATAATTACTATCCTTTTTATACAAATATTTTGAATGGAATGCCGCGAGCTTTTTGGATAGCGACTTTGGTTGGTCAGTATGTCTTTCCATTAATTATCCTTTGGAAGATGCGAGTGTCCTTCAAAAGTTGGTTCTATTTCTTGTTATATCCGTTGTTTGTATTTAGCTGGATTCCAATCACTTTCATGGGATTCTTACATCGAAATCGAAAGGTTTGGAGCCACACTGAACACACACGTAGCATGAATTATGAAGAAATTATGTCATCTATACAAAATAGAAAGAAATAAAATGTATTAGTACTTGAAACTCAAGTGTAATAAAAAAATGAGAAGGTGGAGATAGAATAATGAGCAATTCAACAGATCAAAAAGTTCAAATTGTAGTCGCTGACCCAACCCCGTTAGGATTGTTAGGATTAGCAATTGTTACGGCAGTAGCAGCATCACAGAAGTTAGGGAT
This sequence comes from Negativicutes bacterium, assembly GCA_017995975.1. Lineage (GTDB taxonomy): Bacteria > Bacillota > Negativicutes > JAGOZY01 > JAGOZY01 > JAGOHU01. The sequence continues at coordinate 1,835 of JAGOHU010000191.1, read as the reverse complement.
TACAGTAGGATTATCTTGGGTTATCCCTTGGGCTATCTTTTTGGGAGCTTTTGCTCAATTAATTGCATGTATTTATGATTTTAGCCATAATAATATTTTTGGGGCAACTGTATTTGGTGCTTTTGGCCTTTTCTGGATGGGAGTTGCGACAAGCTGGATGTTCAAAATGGGTGTTTTTGGACCTGAGCTTGCCAAAGGTGTGGATGGAAAACAAATTGGTTTTGCCTTTTTGATCTATTTCATATTTGCCGTGATTGGAACCATTGCAGCTGCGGAGGCTAATTTTACTCTCTTTTTAGATATGGTCTTGATTGATGTATTATTGCTCGGCTTAACTGTAGATGCTCTTGCCGGTGGTTCCCACTGGGCTCATGCAATGGCTGCTTATGCAGAAGTTGCGGTTTCAGCAATATCTATTTATTTATGTGGTGCAACTTTCTTGAATAAATTCTTCAATCGCCAATTCTGGCCAGTAGGGGCTCCACTAGGAGTTTTTAAAAAAGGTTAGTAATTTAATAAAATCATAAGACTCAACAGTTAAATAATAATTGTTGAGTCTTATTTTTTAAGGAGAGATGATGAGTATGTTAGCAATTATTGGTGGAACTGGGGTCTACAACCTTTCACTTTTTGACCAAGTGGAAGAAAAACTGGTGGCAACTCCTTTTGGTGAATGCAAAGTGATTTTAGGAAAAATAAAAGACAAAAAAGTTGTTTTTATGACTCGTCACGGAGTTGGCCATAAAATTCCACCTCATCAAATTAATTATCGTGCTAATGTTTATGCCCTTAAATCACTAGGAGTTACTGATATTGTGGCAACAACTGCAGTAGGTTCAGTTGATAAAGAATTGGCCCCTGGTACTTTTGTATTCTGTGACCAATTCATTGATTTTACTAAAAATAGGGTTAATACTTTCTTTGATGGGGGACCATTGCCAGTTGTTCATGTGGATGTAACTGAGCCTTATTGCTCTTCCTTGAGAAGTTTGCTTACCCAGGTTGGAGCCAAGAACGGCCTGTCTTATTGTTCGAAAGGAACTTATATTTGTACCGAAGGACCTCGTTTTGAAACTGCCGCTGAAATTGCATTTTATAATAAATTTGGTGGTACTGTAGTAGGAATGACAGGAGTTCCAGAAGCTACTTTAGCTAGAGAAGCCGAAATGTGTTATGTGACAGTTTCTATGGTAACCAATCTTGGGGCAGGATTATCAGAATTCTCTTTGACCCATGGAGAAGTGCTTGAAGTAATGGAGACCAATCAAAAATCATTTCATCAATTGATTTCGGGAGTAATTGAGAGCTGGCAGCCTAAATTGGAATGCTCTTGCAAAAAAGCTCTCAAGGAATTTGGCGGCTTTGAGAAGTGTATGGAGGCATTGAACAAATGAAAGCCTTAGAATGGAAAAATGAGAGTCTTTTTTTATTAAATCAAACGATTTTACCAGAACAAACTGAGTGGATTGAATGTAAAAGTGTAGAGCGAGTTGGAGAAGCGATAAAAAGGCTAGAAGTTCGTGGCGCTCCTGCGATTGGAGTTGCTGCTGGATTTGGACTTGTTTTAGCTGCTCGAGAAAGTAAATCAAAAGAAGAGTTCTTAAAAAAAGCACTTATCTTAAAAGAGGCACGGCCTACTGCTGTCAATCTGATGTGGGCAATTGATAAACTAGTAAAGAAAATAGAAAACATTGCTTTTGAAGACTATGTGGGAGAACTAGAAAAAGAAGCCCAAAGATTATTGGAAGAAGATATCTTAATGAATCATACAATGGCTCAATATGGAGCCCAATTGTTTGATAAACCAGTCACGATTTTAACCCATTGCAATACTG
>JAGOHU010000190.1 GCA_017995975.1 Negativicutes bacterium | reverse complement strand
GTATAAAGTTATGGTGCAGTCCTCTCCTGAGTTCAGAACAAAGCCCGAAGATATTTTAAAGCTTTAGACCAAGAACTCTCAAGGTGAAATGGTTGCGATGTCTTCCTTTTTATCTATTGAAAAAGTATATGGCCCGGAACAAATCACACGCTACAATATGTATCCAGCAGCGATGTTAAACGGTGAACCAAAAGAGGGATTCAGTAGTGGGCAAGCCATTGCTGCTGTCAAAGCTGTTGCTAGCGAAAAACTTCCAAAAGGATACGGCTTTGACTGGGGAGGTTCTTCGCGAGAACAAGCTAATGCAGGAAATGAGGCTATCTATATATTTCTTATTTGTTTACTATTTATTTACTTCTTGTTAGCGGCACAATACGAAAGCTTTCTTTTACCACTGCCGGTGATTTTATCTTTACCAACGGGAGTATTTGGAGCCTTTTTCCTCTTGGTCGCATTAGGTTTAGAAAACAATATTTATGCTCAGGTCGCTATGGTAATGCTTATTGGACTACTAGGAAAGAATGCGGTATTAATTATTGAATTCGCCATTCTAAAACAAAAAGAAGGATTAACTCCATTTCAGGCCGCCATAGAAGGAGCTCTAGCACGTTTGCGTCCTATTCTAATGACTTCATTTGCATTTATTGCAGGCTTGCTCCCACTTATGCTCGCTTCGGGTGCTGGTGCCATCGGAAATAGAACTATTGGTACAGCAGCTGCTGGAGGAATGTTGTTTGGTACCATTTTCGGGATTCTAATTATTCCCGGGCTTTACTACATTTTTGCGAGTTTGACTTATAAAAATACAGCCGCAAAATAAATTTTATTCATTAAAGAATCAACTTCAACAATTATGTTACAATTCAAAAGAATCGTTTTTTTCCTCATTATAACTCTTGGTCTTTTTGGATGCAAGACAACAAATAATGTAGCGGAACAACAACTTACGCCTTTACCCGCTACCTATTTGGAATCAAAAGACACGCTTAATAGTGCGAAGGTAAAATGGGAGCTATTTTACAAAGATGATAACCTAAAAAAATTGATTACCTCTGCCATCAATAACAATTATGATTTGCAGACTGCCATTCAAAAAATTGAAATTGCACGTGCAGGAGTACAATTCACTAAAGGAGCACAACTTCCTGTTTTAAGCGCAGGATTGTCTGCTGCACAACGCAAATTTGGATTATTTACTATGGATGGCGCTGGAAACGCCAGTACAGATATTCAACCTGGAAGAGTCGTTCCAGAAAACCTACCTGACTACTTTGCGGGCTTCAATGCAAGCTGGGAAGTTGATGTTTGGGGGAAACTTCGCTCTAATAAAAAAGCAGCAGTTGCCCGCTTTAGTAGTTCTATAGAAGGTAAAAATGCAATTCAAACAGCTTTAATTGCCGAAGTCGCTACGACCTACTTTGATTTACTAGCCTTAGACAATGAACTCGATATTATTCGAGAAACCATTACGTTGCAACAAGCTGCGCTTGAAATCATCAAGATAAAAAAACAAACGGGCATACTAAACGAATTGGCTGTAAAACAATTTGAAGGACAGGTCAACAATTCCAAAGGATTTGAGTTTAAAATACTACAACAAATTACCGTTGTAGAAAATAAACTTAACTTCCTCTGTGGTCAATTTCCGCAAACTATAATTAGAGACAAAACTAAATTCAACACCTTAGACCCTTCCATTGTTAACTTAGGTATTCCTTCGCAATTACTAACCAATAGACCCGATATTCGACAAGCAGAACTTACGCTACTTGCTACTAAATGTGATGTAAAAGCAGCAAAAGCAGCGTTTTATCCTAGCTTTACAATTACAGGAGCAGCGGGATTCCAAGCCTTTACTACTGGATTACTTTTTCAATCTCCACAATCAATAGCATACACTATTCTTGGAGGAATGACTGCACCTCTCTTAAACAGAAGTGCTATTAAATCACAATTTAACACGACGAAAGCGAATCAAACTGAAGCATTACTCAATTATCAAAAGACAATACTGAACGGCTATATCGAAGTGTCCAATGAAGTGTCCAATGTAAAAAACTTGAAAGAACTTTTTGAACTAAAAAACAAAGAGGTTTCTTCGTATACTCAGTCAACCGAAATTGCCAATGATTTGTTCAAATCCGGAAGAGCCACTTACTTAGAAGTATTGTTAGCACAAAGGACGGCTTTAGACTCAAAAATTGAACTCATCATTACCAAAAAACTGCAACACCAAGCTATTATCAATTTATATAAAGCTTTAGGTGGTGGAATAAACTAGTAAAACTTATCCTGCTAGTCATATTACTTTACAAAACAAGGGCTTAAAGCCCTTGTTGTTTTTATACTAAACTTAAATAAATAAGAGTTCAGTTATAATATGATAAAACCAGAAAATCATCAGAACAAAATGATACGTACTTTCTGAAGTTTTATATAAATCTTTTTTTTTACACTTGACAAGTATTGCTAAATCTAGTGTTGCAACTGATACCATCCTAAAAAATTAAAACTGGAAATAAATAAAAGGCACCAATTCGCTTGAAGCCATTGCAGCAACCAACCAAAAGGTAAGTGCAAGAATTAAAGCTTTGAAAAGCATCGGTAGCCTGTCGAAAATTGTTTTTAGTCCTTGAGTGATTTTGGCTGGAACAAAATGCAATGCGTACCCAATGGCAATCATTATAAATACGTTTTCATAACCTGAAATAACTATCGCCCATTGTTCCCAATTGAATTGTAATTCCCCAATTGAAGTAATCATATCTAAGGCCACAGAGAAATCTTTGGCTCTAAAAAATATCCAACAGAAAACTACAAAATGAAAGGTAACTAATACAGAGATAACTGTAGTAATGGCTTTCCAAAACGTGATTTTTTTGTCTTTGGAAGAAGGAAAATAATCCGAAAACAATTTATTAACCGCCAAAGCAATGCCGTGTAACGCACCCCAAATAATAAATTTCAAACTTGCGCCGTGCCAAAATCCACCTAGCAACATTGTAGTCATTAAGTTCACATTGGTAAACATAGTTCTTTTCTTGTCTTTGGCTAATAAGAAAGTCAAACAGAAAACCAAAAGTGAAGCAATAGCAATCACCAAAGGAATTGGACTCATGGGATAATACCAAGTTGCCCAAGCAATTAATCCAGCAAAGAACAACGAAGGAAATAAAAATCCTCCAAAACTACCGCGACGGTTTCCACCTACGGAAATGTATAAGTAATCACGCAACCAAGTAGATAATGAAATGTGCCATCTTCGCCAAAACTCGGTAATAGAAGCCGATTGATAAGGCGTTCTAAAATTGACCGATAATTTAAACCCCATCAACAAAGCAATCCCGATAGCCATATCGGAATAGCCTGAAAAGTCACAATAAATCTGAATCGTGTAGCCATACGATGCCATTAGGTTTTCGAAGGCAGTATAACTTTTGGGCGCATCGAATACACGGTCCACAAAGTTCAAAGAAATATAATCGGATATGA
>JAGOHU010000189.1 GCA_017995975.1 Negativicutes bacterium | reverse complement strand
ATTATTATTTCCTTTAATTTCTCATCCTTAAAAAAAACAGAAGATTCTTCTGGAATGATCCGAGGAAATCCTAAAATAAATTGTTTCTCTTGCTTCTGAACAAGTTTTTGAATTTCTAAGGCAGTGTGAAAATGATTTGTAAAGTCTCCTTCGAACAGTATCCGATCTGCTCCTAAATCTAATGCCAAAATCGCTTGTGCGATACTGGCAACTTGTACTTGAAGGCTTGTCTTACCAGTCGAGCCAGCTGTCATCATTTCACATTTTGAAGAAATAGCATTATTTTTTTGCATTCCCTCATAAAATCGTTCTTTTCGAACTTCTGAAAGCTTTTCGATTCCTTGGCGCCGAATATGGTTCAATTCGCTAACTGGGATCATAATTGGAGTGCTGGGATCAAAAGATACTTCATTTAACCAGAATGGAGTTCCGCCGAGACGGCCTAATTGTTTCTCAAGAGTCTCTATAGATAAGGCGTGTTTTTCAGGCATTTGAGCAACGAACTCACCTTGTATTTGGACTTCGTTGCCATCAGAATCTTTAAAATTAACAGCCAAAGGTTCTCCAATAGCTCCGCTTACCAACAGATTCAAAGCAATTTTATTATCCTCTGCATTGACAAAAAATCTCTTACTTTTTTCGAGCTGTCGAATATCAAGCACTCTAAATAACTTCGCCCCATCTGGAATTGAATAAGATCGATTAAAAGAAACCTCCCCTTCAATAGGAGCTTCTATTTTAAAATCTACAATCACACTGCTATTAATCCCCCATTGAGCTTCTAAGCGATCGCCGGGATAAACCATTTGGCTAAATTCAAAAAAAACAGTATTATTTTTGTTTTTTACCTTACCAATCTCTTCACCCCAATTATTAGGACGATGGCTAGACATCATTTCTCTTCCTAAAGGCCCATTTAGATATCCTTGGCTATAACCTCGGTGAAAGATTTTTTCCAGATTTTTTTCAGCACTTTTAATTGGTATTACTTGATCTAATGCATTTCTATATTCTGAAATAACAGTTCCTACATATTCAGGACTTTTCATTCGTCCTTCGATTTTTAAGGAAACTACTCCAGAATTGGTCAATTCAGGTAGATATTCAATAAAATTAAGGTCTCTAGGACTTAATAAGTAGGAACCAAAAGAAACATCCAGCACTTCTCCGTCTTTTTCTAGTTGATAAGGCAATCGGCACGGTTGGGCACATTTACCTCGATTTCCACTTCGTCCACCAATCATACTGCTCAACAAGCACTGACCTGAGTAAGCAATACACAAGGCCCCATGGACAAAAACTTCTATTTCGATGTCAACTTGGTTACAAATCATTTCAATTTCTTTTAATGAAAGCTCTCGAGCGAGTACAACTCGCGTAAAGCCAAATTCTTTTAATGCCTGAGCTCCTTTGGCATTATGAATACTCATTTGGGTACTACCATGTAAATCAAGTTTTGGAGCAACCTGGCGAGCGATTTGAGCTACTGCTAAATCTTGTACAATAATTGCATCAATTTGAATTGCTTCCAATTCGTGTAAATAAGATTTTAAAGCCTCCAGTTCCTCATCGAAAACCAAAGTATTTACCGTTACATACACAGCCACACTTCGTAAATGGCAATAATCTACAACCTCTTTTAATTCTTCAAGAGAAAAATTAGATGCATAATGACGAGCTCCAAATTGTTTCCCACCTAAATACACAGCATTCGCTCCAGCTTCTACTGCTGCAATCATCGCTTCAAGGCTCCCAGCCGGTGCAAGTAATTCCATTTTATATCCCTCATTCATTTCTAACTTTACTTATCCTATTTTATCATAAATAAAACGAACGATAGCGTTTCTGCATATCGTTCGTTTTATTTATTAATTTTAAACTACTTCGGCGGATGGTTCTTTTTTCTTTTTCCTACCAACAAATTTCTCTACTAGCATTGAAGCCATTAAATTGCCATTAGAGTTTACAACTGTTGCTGGTACATCAATGATTGTTGCATAAAGCAAGATGATAGAAAGCATAGTGTTATTAAAACCAAACATAGAGCAAATCATAATTTCTCCAGCCATGCCGCCACCTGGAATCGCACCTACTAAAGTAGTCCCTAACATTGCCACCCCAAGGATGATCAGGGTATTTTCTCCAACAAGACTTTGTCCAGTCAAAGCAAAAAGGAAACAAATCTTAATCACAAATGAGAAGGCAGAACCATTTTTGTGAATGGTTGCTCCCAATGGAATAACGGTTTCAGCTACATCATCTTGGATATTCATTTTCCGTGCAGTTTCTAAATTAATTGTAATACAAGCTGCGCTGGAAGAGGTCGCTAAAGCCATTATTGTTGGTGGAATGATATTTGCAAAATAGAGCTTAACTCCTTCTTTGCCTTGGGCAATGAATGCATAAATTGGACACATCACAGCCCAATAGAAAATAGTTAATCCAATATAGAGCAGAAAGGCTTTTAGATAGCTTGATAAAATATGAGAGCCTAACTCACTAATTGTATAAGCAAAATAAGAACCTAATCCAATTGGGGCGAATACCATTAAAATATTAATGAATTTCAGTAAAACTTCATTAATTGATTTTACTAAATTTACAACTGGTTTCGCTTTTTCACCTACCGATAAAATCGAAATACCAATTAAAAATCCAAACACAATTAAGGGCAGAAGTTGAGTTCGGGAGAATAAATTATTAAAGTCTGATGCACTGAAAATACCAACAATGAGCTCAGACATGGGCTTCATATGAGGTTCTTCTAACTTGATATTTTTAGTCAGGTCTGCCAGACTGACTCCATCTAGGGGGTTAAATAAGATAAATCCAAAATAAGCTGCTAAAGAAGCCAAGAAAAGCAATGATACAAAGACCCCAAAAGCCGTAAGAGTGATATTTTTCATTCTTTCCATGCTTTGAGCACTGGTGATTGCTGATAAAATACTAAAAAATACAAGAGGAACAATGATCACAAACATCATATTAATGAAGATATCACCTAAAGGTTTTAAAAACAGTGCCGTTTCTGGTGACTTTACTCCGATAATAGCACCTATAAAAACTGCGGATAACAAAATAATTGAATCCCGATAGTTTTTCAAAATAGACATACTTATCTTCTCCTTTATAGTTTGATACACTCTTCACATAATATACGACCTAAGACCTTAATTCTCCTTTAAATTCTTTTTGAATTGCTTCAATTATATTTTGGATTAAAGGCTCAATGTCTTTTTCTTCAAGAGTACGTTCTGAATCTTGGAATCGCAAAGAAAATGCCATACTCTTTTTACCCTTTTCGAGATTTTCACCTTGATAGACATCAAATAGTTCACATTCTTTTAACAACTCATTTGCACTAGCTAAAATTAAACTTTGGACTTTATTCGAATTCACTTCTTCTGGTAATACAAAAGCTAAATCTCGGTATACTGAAGGAAGTCTACCAAAAATCTTATATTTTCTTATGGGGAGCGCTACAACTTCTACTTCACTTAAGTTTAGCTCAAAATAATAAGT
>JAGOHU010000188.1 GCA_017995975.1 Negativicutes bacterium | reverse complement strand
AGTGGTTCTAGAAGCGCTCAGGCCAACCTACTTCTTCAACAGCTTGGATTTACTCAAACCTATAGTGTAGATAGTGGAATGAATAAATGGAATTTAGCAATTGAAAAATAATTTTTATTAAGTATTAAAAAAAACCTATCATTCTTTATGATAGGTTTTTTCGTTATAGTTAATTCACCATAATTGATCATCACGATTGTTACAGACATCAAGATATTTTGGAAAATATTTTTCTATCATATGTCCTGTATGAATATTACTTTCATCAACAATTTCACCATATACCATGATCAATTGTCCTTATCAAACTTATTATTCCTTACTCGCCACAACGCATAGAAATTACATCTTCTAAAGAACGCTTCGGAACATAATGTTTTCCTTGGGCATCGCGATAATATTTTATATCCTCTTTGACTGGTACAATTTCAATTTCTTCATTGGGTACTCCCAAAGCAAGTACCCAAACAATTTCAAGGTAATCTGGTAACCCCAACACTTTGACTAAGCTCAAACGATCAATAGCTCCTAGAGTACAGCCCCCATAACCAACCTCTACGGCTCCTAAAAGTATTGATTGAACCGCATACCCCTCATCACCAAGCGAATTGGGAGCAATTCGAGTATCTCGAAGCAAAACGATGTATCCTGTGGGTCGCTCTCCTTCTGTTGGGCCATCCCAATCTGAAAGATAACCAGCCCATACTAAGGTATTGAATACTTCTAAATTTTTCACTTCATCAGCAATTAAAGCAAATTTCACTCCTTGACGATTCATACCACACGGAGATAGGCGTCCTAAATCGGCCCACTCCTCTAATTGTTTCATTGATATCTTTTTTGATTCATCAAATCGGCGATAACTTCGATTTTTTAACACTAACTCTTTCAGATTCATTGTTCTGACTCCTTATTTTTAAAATTTCGATTGAGTAAATTCCCAATAGGGCTTTCTCCACGCAATTCCTCCAGATCACCTTGGTTCCCCAGTCTAGCCAATAGAGCATAAATTGCAGGGTTCTCAATTGGAGTCTGAGCTTGTGATTTTTCACCATATTGATTAACTTCAAGAGCCGCGAGAGCAGGATCAACAAGCTTTCCTGGCCCACCAACACAACCACCCTTGCATCCCATTCCTTCAATAAAATTGTATTTACACTTACCTTCTGAAATTTCTTGTAAAATCTTGATACAATCAGGTACTCCATCAACTTGCACTGGATTAAAATCAGCCACTCTTTCTGGAGCGATTCGTTCCAAGGTTTTTTTTACTGCCTGGCTCACCCCGCCAGTACGAGCAAATATACGTCCAGCCCAAGATGCTTGAGCTTTTTCGTCATCTTTTTCTTTCGTTGGATCAATCCCGGCTGCTTCAAAAAGGGTTTTCAATTCTTGAAAAGTAAGGACATAATCTATTGTTCCTGCTAAATCTGGCAAATTGGCTTCTGCTTTTTTAGCTACACAAGGCCCAATGAAAACTACTTTTGAATTCGGATAATATTCTTTAGTAACCCGTCCCGAAGCAATCATAGGAGACACGGAAGGAGAAATTTTTTCTTTCAGTTCGGGGAAACGAACGCCAATGAGCTGAATCCATACAGGGCAACAGCAGGAAGTGATTAAAATATCCCCGGGCTTATTCACATGAGCACAAAATTCCAATGCTTCTTTCATTGTCACCAAATCTGCACCAAGTGCAGTTTCGGCCATATCGGTAAATCCTAACTTTATTAAAGCTGAACGTAATTTTCCAGCTGTAACATCAGGCCCAAATTGCCCGGAAAAAGCAGGGGCAACAGTTGCATAAATAAGTTGTTCTCGATCTTTTAACATTTCAATTAAAGGTACCAATGTTGCTTTACTTGATAAAACTTCTAAGGAACCCGACTGTTCTGCTGGTTGATCCGATAAAGTAAGATAAGTCTCCTCTAAGCCTAGCAAAGCCTCCTGATCACCATCGCCAAACAACTCATCCCCAGATCCTGCGGGAAGCCCCATCGCTTGTCGAACCAATTGTATCGCTTCTTTTCTTTTTTCTGGACTCTGAAATTCATCCAAAAGAATTTGACAGAGATTTTCTTGTTTAGAAAATAGCTCTCCGTTCCATGCAGCTTGAGCAACCTCAAGAAGCAATTTGGATTCTGAAAAATTTATTTTGCTCATATCCCTATCCCCTTCGCTACTTTTTTACCTACTCCTTTTTGTTTCGCTTTTATGAAGTTCTTCTCCTTCTATAATTAAATATAAATTTGATTATAGAAGTATTTATTCTTTTTTTATTCAATACAAAGTAAGAAAAAGAGGCAATTTGGTCGCCTCTTCCTACATACTAAAGTATTTTTTCGGTACTTTAAATTTAATAGTAATCAGTTCATTTACCACCTGGCTAATCCGAATATCTGCGATCAACGAAGTTAATCGATAAGCATCATTAAAAGAAAGACCTTGGGTGATTTCCAGAATTCGAACTAACTCTTTTAGCCCTTTATCTAAAGCATCAGGAAAGTCAGTGCCAGTAATCACTAAGTAAGCATCTTCGCCTTTGATAACCAAGGGCTCTCGTAAATCAAAAGCAAGTTCTGCTTCGGTTACCCTCAGGGTAACTCGCCCAGCTACTTCAACTCCTGCACCATACAGTTCCCCATCTCCCATCAAAGCATGTAAATCTCCTAAAGCTAGACCACCACCATCTTGATGAACCGGTAGGTAGATTTCGCTTCCTTTACAGATTTCTTTGGTATCTAAATTACCCCCATGACTACCTGGTAATGGAGTCTCGAAGGAACCTTCTTTTGGAAAAAAACCGATCACTCCAATCATAGGAGCTACTGGAAATACTAGTTTTTCAGTAAAGTGAATTTTTCCATTTTGAATAGGTAAAATTCGAGTATCTTCTGAAACCACGAAATCTCCTAATGGTCCATAGCCTGGTTTGATGGCCATTACCCCCTGAGAATCTACTTCAATATCCATGACTTCGATCTTGCCGATCTTTCCTGCGAGAAGGCCTTTAATTTCGATGGGTCCAACTGCGGGATTTAAGTAGTCCACTTTTACTTGGCTTCGGAGGTCTTCAGAAGTGCTAATTTTTCCGCCATAACAATCCAAAGTTTCGACTTGAAAGATTTCCCCTAGTTCGACTTGTTCTTTACAAGTTCCTTGGCTATCAAATTCCGAAATCCAATGGGTCGTTGAGATTCTCTTCATACCTTTTCTCCTCAATTACTTTTTGTGAAGGTCTTTTCGCTTTAATAATTCCAGCCCATTAATTGCCAAGGTTTTCGCACCAATTTTAAGGGCACTTTCATCCAGATCGAATAAAGGATGATGAGCTGGCCCATTTAGTCCTTCCTCTTTATTTCCTACTCCTAGGTTATAAAAACACCCGGGCGCTTCTTGAAGGAAGAATGCAAAATCTTCGGCACCCATTCCAGGTGATAGTTGAACCACATCATTCACGCCTGGTATTGCCACAACTGTATCTTCTACCAGCAAAGACACCTCAAGAGTATTAACTCCTGGTGGATATCCCGAATCA
>JAGOHU010000042.1:3835-11466 GCA_017995975.1 Negativicutes bacterium | reverse complement strand
AAGTACCCAGTCGGGAGATTTTTACTTTGGTCTGCTGGGACGAATTCTGGATAGTAGTACTGATTTTACCAATGGCAGCTCAAGCTTAGATGGCAAAGGCTTTGGGGTATATGGGACTTGGTTGTCAAAAAAGGGCCACTATGTAGACTTGGTCGCTCAAGCCAATCGGTATCATCAGTCTTACTCCGCTTTGGATGGGGCTGGAGCTTTGGTCGATGGGGACTATCATGCTTGGTCTTATGGGGTGGGAGCCACTTATGGCTACCGAGTGGATCTGCCAAAGAATTGGTTCCTAGAGCCTCAAGTGGGGATGAATTTTGGACGAATTCAAGGAGTCGACTATGGTCTTACTAGCGGAGCTTCGATCCATCAAGGGGGGATCGATACTCAGACAGGTCGGGTCGGTCTTTCTTTTGGGAAGAATTTCTATCAAGGTGAAGCACTCAAAGGCAATTTCTTTGTCCGAACTGACTTCACTAAAGACTGGAGTGGTCATGGCCAGATGTCTGGTTCCTATCAAGGGACTTCGGTGGCTATTGATACTAAGGCACTCAACGAAAATGTATTTTCCCTCAGTCTAGGCGGCAATCTGCGTCTTTCCAAGCACTGGAACGGTACGGCTCAGGTGAGCAAAGATTTCTCTGGAGACATTAGCTCCAATTGGCGTGGAAATCTGGAAGTCCGTTATTCTTGGTAGGATTTTTGGATAGATAAAATTGAATTGAGAAATGAAGAAAAGCAGGATCAGCGAAAGTTGGTTCTGCTTTTTTATCTCAGTAAAATTATTTTTAAAGGGAGTGAGAAAGTAGATTTAATCGGAGGTTGAGCCCAAAGACTCTTTGGTTGGATCAAATTTATTTACAAAAAAAAACAATGAAAATGATTCTCATTATCAAGAATCTGTGCTAGAATTTACCAGTATTAATAGAAGGAGGGTTTTGAAGTGAAAAAACGTATATTCTGTTCTTTGGCGGTTGCCTTAAGTATCACTGCGGTTGGGGCTGCAAATCCATTTTCGGATGTTCCAACTAACCATTGGGCTTATGATTCGGTGACAAAATTGGCGAAGGCTGGGATTGTGGAAGGCTATGAAGATGGAGGCTATCGGGGTGATCGTACAATGACTCGCTATGAAATGGCTCAGGTCATTGCTCGAGCATTGGCGACTCAGAAGACTTCAGGTGGTATTTCTGATGGGACTTCCAAGGCTGAGCTGGATAAGCTTTCCGTAGAATTTGCCAAAGAATTGAAGAATTTAGGAGTTCGTGTGACGGCCCTTGAGGGTGGTCAGAGCGACAATGTGAAATTTAGCGGAGATATGAGACTTCAATATGTTCACGGTGAGGATGGAGTCTGGGCTGGGAAAAATGAGCAAGAGGCTCGTGTGCGTTTGCAGGCCGAAGGCAAAGTGAATGAAAATTGGACCGTGGTGGGACGTTTTGAAGGATTGAATGATTTGCGGACTTCCGATGATTCGGTCAGTGATGTGACTATGGATAAAATGTTTGCCCAAGGGGATTATGGCAAATTTCAGACTCGAGTAGGTCGGATTGATCTGATTCCTGCTTATGGGATGATGTATGATGATTATGCGGACGGGGCAGAAGTAAGCTGGACTAGCGATCGCTTTGTCGGAACTGCTCGTGTACTTGGGACTCTGAATGAAGAGACTTTCGCTTCTTCCGATTCGTATGATGCTTATATGGGAGAGGTTGCCTTTTTGAATGTAGCCAAAGGGCTAAATTTGAGAGGTCAATATACTCATTTTAATGGTAAGAATTTGGATGGCGGTATTTGGGAAGCAGGCTTTGACTATGCACCGGGCGAGGGAGATTGGAAGGTCACTGCTGCGGTTGCAGATACGACTGGAGATATTGGCAAAGGCAAAGAGGAAAAAAGAAGTGCTTGGTTTGCTCAATTGGATTATAAAGGTGCCGAACCTTCAGAGGTCTCTTCGTGGGGCGCATTTGGAGGCTATCGAGACTTTCAAAATAGTGGGGCTGTGACTGGCTTGACCACTTTTAATACAAGTGGCAAAGGCTGGTATCTCGGTGGAAATTATACTCCTGCCAAAAACGTTGTGATTTCTGCGTGGTATGAGAAAATGAAACCTCAATTTACTTCGGAAGGCAACCAATCTAAGAATTATTTCCAAGGAGAAATTGAATTTTTCTTCTAAGAAATGAGAGAGAAAAGGCGAGGCTTCCAATCGAATCGACAGAAAATCCCTGAGGGAAGTTAATTTTGGGGATATATTAATAAAGAAAAGCAGGATCAGCGAAAGTTGGTTCTGCTTTTTTTATTTGAATTGCAATTTTTACAATGAAAAGTGGGGACATTTCAGGGGAGATTTGGAGCTATCCTTGTAGTACTGGGAGGCAGGTCTGTGAGGACTAGGCCTCTCTTTAGTATGAATAAAGAATTTTAAAGGAGGAAGTAGATATGGGAGTTTTTCACTGTTGGGACTCGGCTCTGTCGTCGTTACACTTGCCAGTCGCTCGGTCTACAGTATTGTTCAGATGTATTTTTCGGTGTCACGATGTTTCTTGAAAAATAGTCTTCACTTACGAGTACCGACTCGGAGGATAGACAGTAAAAATAGATTACGAATTATGAGGAGGAAGTAGATATGGGAGTTTTTCACTGTTGGGACTCGGCTCTGTCTTCGTTACACTTGCCAGTCGCTCGGTCTACAGTATTGTTCAGACGTATTTTTCGGTGTCACGATGTTTCTTGAAAAATGGTCTTCACTTACGAGTACCGACGGCAGAATCGAGAATGGGTCCGGGGGAGTTGCCCCAGTTCCTAGCTCACTCCAATGCAAGTCCAGAGGCTTTTGGCAGTGGGGTGGCTAAGGCTACACAAAATCTGGGAGCTGTGGTTGGTGAGATGGCAGGGTTGGTGGATAAGTATGCTGAGATGGAGGAAGAGGATAAATATCGGCAGAAACAACTTGCTCAATTGAGAGATCAAGAAGCTTTGAAACATGGGGGTACATTGAGCGATGGTTCTGTAGTGACAGGGTATGCGAATGGTAATTATGATCCGGATGAAGTGATGGGACAATTAAAAAAGGTAACCGGATGGTATGACGATGAGAAATGGAGTCGACGGCTTCGTTATAAAAAGGGGAACGAGCCTTATCGGATGGTAAATGAATCGGCGTCATCTTTTGTAGAATTTAATATGAAAAAATCAAAGGAGAAAGCAGTTCAGGACTATCAAAATGCAGAAATCAGAGAGCAGAATAATTTGGCAAATCTGAAGAAAAACGGTGCTTCTGATGATGAGATTTTGACAGAAATAAATTCTTCTTCGGGTAGGCTTATTATTAGAAATGAAGACTATCCTACCATGACAGAAGAAACTAAAATGAATAAACGGCAACAACTTAATCACGAAATAATAATCAAGCATGTGAATGGGTTATCTCCAGAGGAATGGGTGGTTTTCTTAGATGAAGTATTGAATAATCCGGAGCGAGCCAAAGTGATGCTGAATGACTCACAACGTCAAGGCATGCTGACTTATCGAGGAAAAATTTTGGATAGCTTGGAAACGGTAGATCATTTTAAACAAATCGAGGCAAATTGTGGAGGTGACCCAGAACAATATATTGCGGAAAATCCCAATTTATTTAAGGCTGGGGGAAGGATTACAGAAAAGCAATTGCGAGAATCTTATCGACTAATATATCATCCATGGGTGGCTCATACTTATCGAATAAAAAAAGAAGAAAATAAGAGAAAAGCAAATGAGTGTGTAATTAAGACTATGAATTTATGACTTCTAGCAGTATTTTTTGGTTCATGATATAAATCTCTCCACATAATGTTGATTAGATGGGATAACAAAAAGCGACCCAATTAAAGGTCGCTTGAAGGTTAATTATTGATTTAGAGGATTTAGTACGGATTGCAATACTGACTGGCGAGCGATTTGAAGTTCTTGTTTATTTGAATGATGAACGAATTGGAAGAAGTAAAGCTTTCCCTTGAAAGATATGAAATTGTCTGAGACAACTGGTTTGTAAGGGGCGTTTTTATCGGTGTATAGAAAAGTCAAAACACTTGCTACTTTGATCTGTCCATATTGATCTTCAAATTCAACAAAATTCAAATTACTAGGCAATATACCTACTCTATCAGAGAGATAGTTTTGACGAGCTTGCTCAATGGTAAGGCTATGATAATCAGAAGATTGATCCATTAAATGAAAGGAAATGAAGATATCTTTCTTCACGATCGGGTAAATGTTATACTTAGTCTCATTATCTTTAGAAAAAGTCCAGCCTTCGGGAAGATTGCCTGGAAAGCCGGTGATTTCTGCGAATTTGTCGCCAGAGATTTGAGGGGCGTTTGATGGGGCTGCGAGGGCTAAAGAGGTGAGGAGAAGTAGGGTGGCGATGAGGCTGGTGAGTATTTTTGTCATGGTACACCTGCTTTCATGATTGTCTTTTTAGTATAGCTGAAAGTGGGGAGGATTTCAAAAGTAAAAGCTCAGTCAGTGGGAACGCTGATTGGGCTTTTTCTATGTGGATTTTAGGGTTTTTAGTATGAATAAAGAATTTTAAAGGAGGAAGAAGTATGGGAGACGATTTGCATGAAGAAGAGGGAACACCAGAGGAGATCGCAGAGAAATACCGACTAACTAATGAAGCCCTGGGTCATGAGGGGCTTATTCCAAGTAGTCTGAATTCACCAGAGACAGGTACAACGAATCAAGCTGATTTGGCAGCTGAGGGACAAGATTTTGCTCATGAGATCCGGCGGGATTCCGAGGAGAAGAATTCTTCTTTTGGTGGTGGGAATAAGGAATTTTCAGGAACTTCTGTTGATTCGAATGGGAATGATCAAGGGGATAGTGGTTTTTCGATGCATACCCAAGAGGATTACCAGAATATGATGAATCCGGATCCAGAAATAAGTTTGATGGTTCAAAAATATGGGGATCAGTTGGTAGAACCGGGGCGAAAAAGCATTACTTTTGAAGCAGTGAAAGAGTATAGCCCGAAAATGAATCTTTTTGTTCATACGGTTTATGGTGGTTGGAAAGGTTTTCAGGAAAGTCTGCTTTTTAATCAAGAGGACTTCTTTCATCCAAATGAGCGCAACCCGATGGAGGAAAAAGCAGTGCCTTTTTCTCAAACAAAAAGTGCAGTTGACTATTATAGTCCGGAAAAAGAAGCTGGCAATGATGAGTTTCTTGAAAAGTATGGGGATCAGTTTATAGAACAGTCAAGAGAAAGTACTACTTTGGGACTTTTAGATAAAGGGTGGACTTTTATTCAGAGAGGTCGTTCAAAAGAGGGGGAAGGTAGTAGCGAAATTAGTTTTGGGAGAAAAGAAAAGAATTTGATATTGGCAGGACATTACGATATTATTAATAATGAAGAATATAAGAAAAAAAAGTTAAAAATGGATGATGAATATAAGTATCTAAGTCATTTTTTTGATCCTCATAATCCATTGGAAGTGACTCTCGAAGGAGAGGGACGGATAAAAAAATATATTTATAGTAATGTGAGCCCAGATTCGCGCTACTCGGATGAAGAGTTGAGTAAGTTTGAGAAGATGTACCCAAACCAGTTATTCTATGGAGTAAATCAAAAGATACATCTGGGGCAAGGGGTTGACCCACGAGTTGCTGAGATGGTGATGAAGAAAATTGAAGAAGTAAAAAAAGATAATCCGAGAAAACGGGACGCTTTTTCTGATAGCCAAATCATTATAAAATCCAAAGGGGATGTGAAAAGGACTTCCGAACAGATACAGCAGAGTTTGGAAATTTTACAAAAAAATAAAAATAATCCATACTTTCATGAATCTCTTTTAAAGCAGGCTTCAAATGAATATTTTTGGGAAAATAGTACCTATGTTATAGGACGTATGGGTAAAAATATGTGGAATCGTGCAAAACAAGGCGGAGTAATTGGAACAGCGGTGCCGATTGTTGGAAATAAAGCAGGAATTATGCTAGGAACTACTGTAGGAGCTTTCGAAGGATTGAGTAAAAAGGATGAGCGATGGAGAGATGCTAGTAATTTAGGAGCTACTTACATTGTTATGGATTTATATCATCAAAAAGCGAGTCAAGACCTATTGGCAGAGGGGATTTATATTGACTGGGATGAACCGATTCTACCATCCCTCTATATTTTACATAAGTTGGGTGGCAAACCAGTTGAAGATATTGCTACTGAGTATGCTAAAGGTGAATTAACTGAAAAAGTTGCGAAAGATGCTACTCAAAAAATTGGAGACCCCAAAAAGCGAAAAGCGGGCGGTGAAATCATTGATATACTCTTTGAGCTGATGGATTCTTCGGATAGGGAGCGACCAATTTATGGAGATTATCGTGAGTTGGGTACTGAAGAGGACTATAAAAATTTTATACGTAAAATTTGGGGACGATAGGATTAATTTATGAATAGGGGATAGGAATGGAACGTTTTAGAAATGATGATAGAGAATTCCGATCGGTATTTGAAAAATGGAAGGCTTATTTTCTTTTTAGTGATTTATTGATCCAGGTGATTATTTGTTGTGTTTGTCTGGGATGGATTGCATCACTGTTTTTAAAAAAAGCAGATTATTTTTTTATCTTTTTTGCTCTTTACATTGGGCCATTGGTTTTGGGGTTTTATTCGCTACTGCCCGAAGTCGGTTTGCTAGACAGTAAACGCTTGATTTCAAAAAACACCTTGGTTTCTCAATTTTGCTGGCTGGAAGATGAATTTTTGAAGGAGAAGGGGAAATATTTCTCTGAGCTGGAGAAAGTGATTTTATCTTCCTCTTTTACTTATTTTTTTCTGTACTTTTTTTGCCCCAATAAAAGAAAAAATTCTCAAATCGTGTCGATGTTTTCGATAGTGAAGTTTATGTACTATGATTTAGGACAAATTTTATGTCGGCAAAGCGGTTTTTGTAGAGATTACTTTCTTTTTCTCTACCGTTTTTTTTCGTTGATTCCATTGATTACCGGTCTTTTTCTTACTATCGGATGGGGTGAATTCACATTTCTGCTATTCCTAGTTAGTGTTGGTGCTAGCCTTTTAGGATTTGTGATTCACTTGCCATGGTATTCCCGAGTATCGGAACTTTTTGACTGGGGAGAGGGGCCGGAAGAGGCGAAGAGAATTGTTTTGGAAAAACTTCGTGAGCAAGATTCATTAAAAGTTTTTACAGATGAAGAATTGAGTCGTTCTTATAATCAATTGGTAGAAAAACTCAGAAATATTCATTTCATTACGACAAAGGCATGGCAGAATATCCAAGAGAAAGAATTGGGCATGACGACGATCCCTTTTGCTCAATTGGAATCCTATACAGAAGAAGATCGGCTTGCAGATGAGAAAGAGAAGATTTTTATGAAACCTTTTCTTCAAAAGATAGAAGAAGAGGATCGGGTATGGAGGGAACGACAAAAGCTTTATGAAGAAAAATTCAAACCAACCGGATTTATGAATTGATTTATAAATAAATAAAAGCTCAGTTGGCATGGTGCTGATTGGGCTTTTTCTATGTGGATTTTAGGGTTTTTAGTATGAATAAAGAATTTTAAAGGAGGAAGAAGTATGGGAGACGATTTGCATGAAGAAGAGGGAACACCAGAGGAGATCGCAGAGAAAT
>JAGOHU010000042.1:0-3735 GCA_017995975.1 Negativicutes bacterium | reverse complement strand
GGACATTACGATATTATTAATAATGAAGAATATAAGAAAAAAAAGTTAAAAATGGATGATGAATATAAGTATCTAAGTCATTTTTTTGATCCTCATAATCCATTGGAAGTGACTCTCGAAGGAGAGGAAAGGATAAAAAAATATATTTATAGTAATGTGAGCCCTTATTCGCGCTACTCGGATGAAGAGTTGAGTAAGTTTGAGAAGATGTACCCAAACCAATTATTCTATAGAGTAAATCAAAAGATACATCTGGGGCAAGGGGTTGACCCACGAGTTGCTGAGATGGTGATGAAGAAAATTGAAGAAGTAAAAAAAGATTATCCTCAAAAGCGAGATGGCTGGGAGAAAGCGAGTGTAGTAGGGGATTTGAATAAAAATCCAGAAACGAGATTAACTATATTAAAGGAGAATAGGAATAATCCTTATTTTCATGAAGCATTAACTAATATTGTTGCAACGAATCATCATAAATCTAATTTTGGATATGTTGGAGGACAAGTTCTTTTGAATGGTTTAGAGAAAGGAAAGGCCGGAGCGGCAGTTGGTACAGTAGTCCCAGTTCTGGGGAATACAGCTGGTGGAATGTTTGGTGCTACGTACGGAGCACTCAAAGAGATATCTGAAAAGGATAAACACTGGCGGGATATCAGTAACTTAAAAACATCATATACTGTGGCGCAAATAGTCCATCGAGTTGTAAGTCAAAAATGGCATAAAAATGGGAGAGTTGTCGATCAAGATGATATTAATGCACCAATACTATATATTCATTGGAAGTTGAGCGGAAAGCCATTAGAGAATATATTGGGTGAAGAAATGTTGAACCAAATAGTGGATTATAATGTTGATCAGTTCGGTAATGTATTAGATAATGAAAAAGGAAGACCAAAAACAGAAGCTACAAAAAAAGTTTTTGAATTTTTACTTGATAATCTTAAGGCTGAAAGGACAGAAGAGTATTGGGACTATCGAGATATAGAAAATATTGAAGAAGATTATCATATATTCTTAGATATGTATGAAAACGTCAAGAACAAATATATAAGAAGATGATGATGTAAATATACAAGGAAATTAGATTGAAATGATATAATCTTGAGAATTGTACTTTAAAAATAGATATAAGTTGTAGGATAGAGAGGGAATTATGGAGCGTTTTAGAAATGATGATAGAGAGTTTCAATCTAGGTATGAAGAATTTAAAGAATATCTATTATTTTTGAACTTACACATGCAAATTGCTATGGGAGTGGTCTTTCTCTCCTGCTTTGGTGTAGCAATTTTTGTTGTTGCTAAGATGGAATGGCTTGATTTTCTATTAGTTTCTTGGGTACTGAATGTTGTTTTAGTGTCTGAACGTTACGGTTTTGGGAGATTTATTATACCAAAGAGTCTTGAAGAAAATGTATGGGGGATAGGAAGACAATTCTTTGAAAAACACGGAGACCAGTTTCTCGATATCGAAAAGCATATTTTAAGAAGCAATTTTTATTATTTTCTATATTCTTATTTTTGTCCGGTAGGCACTTTGGAAGTAGGTAGAAAGAGGAATGGGTTTGCAAAAAGCCTTTACTATCAAAAAGATTTTATTTATCAATGTATACGTACTTGTTATTTTGTTTTAGTTTTTCATCCGCTAGTAGTAGGGATTATTATATTTCTACTATCAAATTTGGTTTATGGAAAAGTAACTGATGGTGCAGGGATTGCGTTGTTTGGAGGTTTGGTAGCAACGATGATTGGCTTCTTCTGGCATTCTTTTTGGTATTGGAAAGTGAAGGAGGAGTACGACTGGAGTGGAACCAAAGAAATGCAACGGGCAAAAGTATTTAGGAATTTAAGGCAAGATGAGGTTTCTTTCAACTCTGAAAAAGAATGGGAAGATACTTATGATGGCTTAGTTGAGAAATTAAGAAATATTGACTTTGATGCATATGAAGCTTGGAAAGAGTGGCGAAGGGAAATTAGCAATGGCTGGGAAGATACAATGACAAGAGTATTTCGAGAGGAAGAGGTTCCTTTCTGGAAAAACTTTAAGGACAATGAACCTAATAATATAAAAAAGCCAGAATTCAAATCAAAGGATTCAGAGTAGTTGATTTATAAATAAAAGCTCAGTCAGTGGAATGCTGATTGGGCTTTTTCTATGTGGATTTTAGGGTTTTTAGTATGAATAAAGAATTTTGAAGGAGGAAGAAGTTATGGGAGATTGGTGGAATCCGTGGGCTTGGATCAATCGGCAGGCTGAGGAGGCGGAGCGGCTTCGTCAGGAAGAGGATGAGCGAAAGCGGCAGGAGGAGGAAAGGCTTCGTCAAGAAGAGGAAGAGCGAAAGCGGCAGGAGGAGGAAAGGCTTCGTCAGGAAGAGGAGGAACGAAAGCGGCAGGAAGAGGAAAGGCTTCGTCAAGAAGAGGCAGAGCGCCAAAGACTAGCCCCAGAAGAGCAAAAGCGTCAGGATGATCTGGCGGCTCAGGGCCAGGACCTTGCTCATGAGATGGGGATCGGGGCGACTTTGGCTGGAAGTATGAGTGGATTTCGTCAACTTGAGGAAAAAATGGCAAAGGCAGAAGAGTCGAGTGGGGCAGATTTTCGCTTACTGGATGAGCAGTCTCAACGAGAACAGGAAGCCGAAGAAAAACGCAAGCAAGAGGAAGAACGGACGAAAGCTCAAGAGTATTTATTTGCGATCAATGTATTTGGCAGTGTGGAAGATTTTAAAAAGAGTGTGATTGGTAGAGCCGATGAAGCGGTCGAATGGGCAAAGACGAAGGGGGAAGAGGTTGCTCAGAAAATAAAGGAAAAAGAACTTCGTGAGGCCTTGAGGCGAGATGATGAGGCAAGAGATCGTGAAGGACAGGAAGCGGCAAAGCAGGAAGAAGCGAAGAGGCAAGAACTTCATCAGGCCTTGATGCGAGATGAGGAGGCAAGAGATCGTGAAGGACAGGAAGCGGCAAAGCAGGAAGAAGCGAAGAGGCAAGAATTGAATGAGGCTCTGACTCGGGATGAAGATGCAAGGAGTCGAGAGGGGAAGGAAAGAGAGGATGAGTTTGCAGAATGGCGGGATTCAGAGGCAGTCTTTCAATCCCCTTCGAGTGATGAAAGTGATGTCACTCCTCTGACTAAAGAACAAGAAGAAAGACGTGTTGAATTATCGGTAAATACAAGTAGAACCGAGGAAGAAACCGATGAATTGGTCGCATTGAGTAATCAATCCAGAAAATGGGATATCTATCGATATGATCAAGATAAACGACAAAAAGAAAATGAAAAAAATAATTTAGCAAAAGTTAACTCTGTTAAATCTACTATGCCAGAAGAGAAAATGATTGCTTTTGCGAAAACGATGCCTCAGGGCTCGACAACAAATCTGGAAGTTGCTGTTGGAGATATTTTGATTGAGAAATATTTGCGTGGTCAATTGGATACTTATAATGATAAGAAGCTTGAAGAGTCGGTAATTCATTTATTGCGACGTCGTGTGACGGTAGATCAAAAAGGTGGAAATGGGATGTTTTCTAATGAAGATGGTTTGGCTACCCGGGATATGTTACGAAGGAAATTTGAAACTTCTGGTGGTGCTGGAATTGATTTGAAGTCAATTAAAACAACCGAAAATGAGCTGTATAAGCTGAGGACGCTTCTGGCGGTAGATACAGGAAATAAAGCAACTGAGACGAATGGTAGGGAAATCAAACGATTGGTTCGTGAAGCAAATGAAATTGTGAAATCTGGGG
>JAGOHU010000187.1 GCA_017995975.1 Negativicutes bacterium | reverse complement strand
GCACGATTTGTTGTTTGAACTGGTCTGTAAAAACTCGGCGTGTTCGTCGAATGGGCATGATAATCTCCTCCATTTTTTTATGTAGAGTACCCTTATCTTTTTTGTCTAGTTTAGTGTAACCGATCCAATTCCGTGCCCGCTATTCCTAAAGAAGATCAAGAAACACTTCTGTACTTTCCGACAATATTTGAAAAAGACCCTAAAAATCTTATCCAAACTCAAGACTGGATGCGAAGAGAATTGCAAGTCCCCTTAGTCGCAAGGCGCGATGTTTCTTTAACCATTGGCGAATATCAATACAATCTGTATCTCAGAAAGCCCTATGATCAAGACTTTGGATCAATCCATTTCTCAATAGAAAAATCCGACTCTCCTTTTTAATCATTTTAAATACCAATATATTATTCTCAAGCCCTGCAAAGGGCTTTTTATGTATTTTTGTTTTTGACGATTCTGTTCTTCTGGCAAGTTTTACTCCTCCTTATATTTAGGTTTTAAATCTATAAAGTTAAAAGGAATGATGTTATGCGAAAATTTTTGACCTACTTCCTGTTATTGGGTAGTTTGCTCTTTTTATTTGATTATCTAATCGTTGAACCCTTTTCACCAGAGGGTACGTTGAAAAGGCGTGAGGAAATGTTAAAAAATCCTCGTTATCTTCTTGCAGTAGAAGCGTATGAAAATGAAGTCATTCTTTTAGACACAACTTATTTTCATCCTCTTGATTACCAAGAGGTCTGCACCTATCTAAAAAGTCAGTCAATCAAACTTGCTGATCCACCTAGCAAAAATTATCCTGCTATGTATTGGAGAGACCCTACTTCCGAAAATACACCGATTCAAGTTGAGTTGTACTTGCGAGGTATCACTGATCCTGAGCCTCGAAAAATTTCATCTGTTGTCCTTGAATTTACTTCAAAGCCACTCGAAAATCCTCCAACTGATTATGCTGAATTCAATCAACTAATGAACAATTACAGTCCTTTGCTTGCTCATCTTCCTACCACCACTTCAGAAGATTTTCCGGCTATAGAAGCCGAAAAGTGGCTAAATTCAAATTTAACTACTCTTCGAAGCTTAGATTTTCGTGATTTAAGAATAGGAAATTATAGCTATCACATTTATTCAGAAGTAGAAACCTCTGGCTGGTTTTTCAAGACCTATCAAATAAAACGTCAAGTAGAAATCTCCCCGATTCATGAAAATCGCCTCGAAAAAACTGGTAAAACGATCTTTCAACGAGAGCGACCTCAGCCTTTTTACTAAATCCGATGATGCTACCGCTTTTTGTATTTGTTCCATTTCTGTTCCTATTTTAAACACCCCCTATTTATTTTTAGATCGGAGGAACCTATCATGAAAATCAGCAAACCGACCTGGATTCTTATTTTCATTACAGTTACCGTTTTTTCGCTCTTCCTTCTATCTCCCCTAATTTACTACTCTTACATAATGGAATCTCGGCAGGCTGCTTTTGAAGAACAAAGTAAAGCCTATCTCAAAGATCAACCTGCACTGGTGATTACAACTGTTACCACCGAGTCAGTAATCACAAATTTGGAAGAAAATTGGGCAGTTATTTTTGATCCGATTGGCAAAGACAATGGAGCCAAACACCCCTATAATCTGCGTAGTCGTATGGGTAGAAGACCTAATGACCGACCTGTAATGTTCACTACCGTTATCTACACACTACAATCTGATCAAAGCAAAGTGCTGGCTATCGAGTATCAAATAATACTTCGTAACCCTTTATCTTTTCATTCAGTAACCAAAAATTCGCCCTCATACAATTACTTAATGAATGCTCCTTTACAAGCTCTTACGGAACCTCAAAGGCGTTACTTTCAGCAATGGCTAGAGAAAGAACTGGCTTCTCTTGCTACAACGAAAAGCACTACTGAAAATGGAATTCCCATTCCTTATGAAAAAAAAATCTCCTCTGTTGAATTTGAAGGATTTCTTTTTCAAATAAGAACGTTTGTCACTACTGAAAAGT
Source organism: Negativicutes bacterium (assembly GCA_017995975.1). GTDB lineage: Bacteria > Bacillota > Negativicutes > JAGOZY01 > JAGOZY01 > JAGOHU01. The sequence continues at coordinate 1,564 of JAGOHU010000187.1, read as the reverse complement.
CGACATATATCCAAGTTCAAATCCAAAAAAATCGTTACTTTCTGCCCTATTAGCTTCTCTCCACCTTTTGATAACATATCGTTTTCTCCACTAAGCCCTGCAAAGGGCTTTTTTGTTGCCCAAAATCCCTTACCCTTTCGGCACCAATATTTCGCTCATTTCTTTCACATACTCCTGTGCTGATCGAATGCTTTTGAGCACATCCAATTTTGCCAAACTTTCCTTTATAAAAAGCTGTCCATTGATATCTCGCTCCAGATTCGCATAGATAATCTCTTTTTTCTCACCACTCATTTTCTACACTTCCTTATTTTTCATATCTATGTATAAGATCGATTTAAATTCTCTTTCACTCTAGCATTTGCACGCTCCTGAGCAGTTGTCCCAGTAGTTCCTTTCGTCCCTCCCATCTGATACCCAGTCATGGCCATATTGGCCGCAGTACCCAGAAGAGTCCCCAGAGCATTCATCTTGCCTGCTTTTCTTGCATTTTTACCAGCTGCTCGATTCATATCCGCGTCTCGGAGATGTTGATGCTGTTCATTTTGAAAGCCCCATTTTTTCATCATCCCTTGATGTCTGATCCAAGTGGCTTCTTCAGCTCCTTCTCTTGCTGTATCTTGCAAAAGGGTCGACATGGTATCACTACCCCCATCAAGTCCATTAGCTGCCATTACTGCTCGCTGAGTTCCCAGTAGTTGTTGAAATTGCTTTCCGCTTTTCTCTTCTTCGATCATCGCCCCTTGGCGGGCATTGTCTGCCGACACCTGAGCCAGCTTAGCATTTTGCTCGTTCACTGCGGCTTGATGTTTGTAGGCTTGCTCTTCTGCTTTCCCCTGCTCATATAGGCCTTTGGCCTGCATCGCTCCCGATATGGCCTGCATCCCTAAAGTCACTCCCATCATTGGACTACACATATTCTCACCTCCTTTCCTCAAATTGAGCATAAAAAAAGCACCCGATTTTCATCGAGTGCACTACGCACAATAGCTTGGGTTTTCCCTCTATCCTATCTACCAAATCCATTACATCGAAAAGTATTTTATTTAAACATCATTGCAAATCATCTGCTACAAATCAACCAAAGTCACTTCAATACTCCCTACAGGTAAAGCGGGTTTTATCTCTCTACAAATTCATTATATAACAAATAAAAGAATAATATGTGAATAAAAATCAAACGAATTCCGAGTGATTTGTGAACTTTTTTCATCACTTTTTTTCAATTATGATTCAGTATACAAAAAAAGCACTCGATTTTCATCGAATGCGAAAAAGCATAATAGACTTAGATTTACTCCACCTCTATCTCACAAAACACAATAGCCAAAAGCATTGCTCCCCCATTCCGGTTTCGAAATCAATGAACAACTCATTGAAAAATATCTCTCTTTATCTAAAACTAAATGCCAATGCTTTCTTTACAGTTAAATTGTATATTCTCTCTCTACAAACTAAGTATACAAGAATATTAAGACTAATAGGTGAATAAAAATCGAACGAAAAGCAAACGATTTGTAAATTCTATTATTTTCGAATATTTATCATCTTCGTGACTAAAGGG
>JAGOHU010000041.1 GCA_017995975.1 Negativicutes bacterium | reverse complement strand
ATGATTCGCCATGGCGGTGAGGAATTTCTTGCTGAGTTGGCTCACCGAATTGAGATCAAGCAGTTGGAATTTACTGAGTATAGTCAGACTCAAGAGGCAAATGTTTTTGATGTTGTTTATTTAGATCCGATGTTTGATAAACCTCGGGGAAAAAGTATTGGGATCCAACCCCTTCGGTTGTGGGCTTTTGACCAGCTTCTGACCAGTGAGACTGCTAGGGAGGCTTTTCGGCTTTGCAAACGACGGGTGGTCATGAAAGAGGCCAAAGGAAGCCACTGGTGGGACGAATTGGCTATGGAAATCCCAAGTATTTTGACCGGGAAAAGCTATCAATCGGTTCGGTATCGAATTTTAGAGAAGGAGTCCGTATGAGTCAGAAAAAAATACCAGTAATTGTGATTTTAGGTCCCACTGGAATTGGCAAAAGTGATTTAGGAATTGGACTAGCTGAGCTCATTGGAGGCGAGATTATTTCTGGCGATTCTATGCAGGTGTATCGGGGCATGGATATTGGTACTGGAAAAGTTAGCCCAAGTGAGCAGGAGCAAGTGGCTCATCATTTAATTGATATTAAGAATCCCGATGAAGAATATAGCGTTGCTGATTTTTGTGTTCAGGCGGATCAATTAATTCGTCAGATCACTGAGCGAGGTCGGGTGCCAATTATTGTGGGTGGCACGGGACTTTATCTTCAAGCTTTGATTGAAGGATATGAATTTTCAAGTGTTCCAGAAAATAAAGAATTTCGTAGTCAATTGGAAAAACGAGCTTTGGATAATTCGCGAGAACTTTATGAGGAATTGAGAAAAAAAGACCCGGAAATTGCAAAAGAAATTGAACCAGAAAATGTGCGAAGAGTCATTCGAGCTCTTGAGAATATTGAGTCTGGTCAGACCCTTTCGAGAAAAAAAGCAGAAGACTATCCTTATGACCATTGGATAATTGGTTTGACAGGACCCCGTGAATTTATGTATGATCGAATTAATCAACGAGTGGATGGGATGATTCAGGCGGGCTGGGTAGAAGAATGTGAAGAGTTGATGAGAAAGTCTAGTGCTTTTTCTAAAAATGCTCTACAAGCGATTGGATATAAAGAAATAGTTGAGTGTATAAAAAATAATCATATTATTGATTCGACGATTATTGAAAAAATTAAACAAAGAACAAGAAATTTTGCTAAAAGGCAGGTGACTTGGTTTAAAAGGATGGATTATATTCAATGGGTTGAGGTGAATCAAACAACTGAGAGGATAAAAATACTAAAAGAGTTGGTTTTTTATTGGGAAAATACTTACAAAAAACGATAAAAAATAGAAAAATGAATTTTTTTGTGATAAACTGAGAAAAAAAGTTGAAAGGTCGGTAGAGAGATGATTGCGAAGCCTATTAATTTGCAAGATGGTTTTTTGAATCAAGTACGAAAAGAAAACGCTCAGGTTATTGTATTTTTAGTGAATGGTTTTCAATTGCGAGGATTAGTGCGAGGTTTTGACAATTTTACTTTGGTTCTTGAAAATGAGAATAAGCCTCATTTGGTATACAAGCATGCAATTTCTACAATTACTCCAGTAAATCCAATGCCCCATTTTTTTCAAAGACCAGCGAATCCAGGAATTATTACTCCTTCAAATAATAGTGGCGAATAAAAACAAGGTAACAGGTGAAGTGTTTTGAAAATATATGGTGAGATCGAAAGCTTAAAAGCCTATCACAAGCAGCGACTACTTCATTTATATGAAAGTGGTGGCTGCTCATTTTTTCCTCACGATGAGGAATTTTTTTATGAATTGGCAAAATTAACCGAAGAAATTGGCAAAGAAATTGGCGTATTGATTGATAAAAAAGGTCATATTCATGGGGTCTTTGTGGGAGATCATCGTAGTATTGCTATGCCCAATTCGATTGAGAATTTAGACTCCTTTGAGAAGGTTGGTTTTTTACATACCCATCCCAATGGAAGTGGCCGTTTGAGCCAGCTAGATGAGACGGCTTATGCGCAGCTGGATTACGATTGGATAGCTGCTTTGGGAGTAGTGGATGGGAAGCCTCATAGTTTTGGCATTTTAGGAGGTCGGGAAGAATCTTTTTCCTACTTCTTTCTTTTTGATGAGCTCTTTTTTGAAGAAAATCAAAAAGAGTTATCCCACTATGTGTGGAAACAAGGCAAGCGAATCCGCCGTGATTTGCATGAGACCAGTGTGGATGAGAAAGTCTTGATGGTTGGCTTGGAGCTTCCGAAAGCTTGGCCGGTTAAAGAGTCCTTGGCGGAGCTGGCCGAATTGATCCGAACAGCTGGTGGACAGGTGGTCGGGACCATCACTCAGAAAAGAGATATTCCTGAGGGTGCGACTTTTATCGGTCAAGGAAAGTTATCAGAAGTTGCTGAATTGATTCAAGTCAGTGGCGCTACTACGGTTATTTTTGATGACGAGCTAAATGGAATTCAACAACGAAATGTAGAGGCGTTTTTAGGATGCAAAGTCTTAGATCGTACTGCACTTATTTTAGATATATTTTCCCAGAGAGCTCGTAGTTATGAAGGGAAAATCCAAGTCGAATTGGCTCAGCTTCAATATCAATTAACTCGCTTAACCGGGAGAGGAATTAGTATGTCTCGTTTGGGCGGCGGCATTGGTACTCGAGGGCCAGGAGAGACCAAGCTAGAAGTGGATCGGCGACGAATCCATAAGCGGATTTCTCAATTGGAAGGACAAGTAAAAGAAATCCAAAATCACAGGCAGGCTCGAAGGGAAGAACGATCTTCAAAAGAGATTCCGGTGGCTGCATTAGTTGGTTATACCAATGCAGGGAAATCAACTTTGTTGAATTATTTAACTCAGGCTGGTGTTCTTGCAGAAGATTTATTGTTTGCCACTCTGGATCCAACCATACGGAGACTCACTTTTGCTTCTGGCCGAAGTGTCTTATTAAGTGATACGGTTGGGTTTATCAATAAACTTCCTCATAAATTGATCCATGCTTTTAAAGCGACCTTGGAGGAAGTAAAGGAATCGACGATTCTTTTGCAACTTATTGATGTGAGTGATGAAAATTGGCAAAGAAAACAAGATGCGGTTCAAGAAGTTCTCACTGAAATGAAACTTGGGGATAAAGAACGGATCACATTATATAATAAAATTGATTTGGTTGAAGACAAAGGAGAACTGGATAAATATTTGGGTGAAGGCAACTCTTTTGGTATTTCAGCAGTGACAGGGGAAAATCTTCCTTTTGTTTTAGAATATTTAGAGAGTGCTCTTTTCAAAGGCTGGCAAAAAAAGAAATACCTCTTTTCCTATGAAGAAGGGGAAATTTTGCATCAGCTGTATGAAATTGGACAAATTAAAGAAAAAAATTATCTAGAGAATGGAATTGAAGTGATCGCTGAGATTCCAGAGCAATATGAAGCGAAATGGTTGAAGTGGGAGAAGGAGTCGATTTAAAAATGAGTTCATCAAATTGTTTAGCTTGGAATCACCAAATGGACGAGGCTCTTGGGAAGACTCAGAATCTAAGTAAGGCTGCCGAAAAAATTTCTTTTGCCAATACTCTTCGGGTTCTTGAAGCTTTTCGGTTACATCAAGTCAGCGAAGTTCATTTTGGCACTACTACAGGCTATGGCTATGGGGACATGGGAAGAGAGAAATTGGATCAAGTCTGGGCGACTGTATTTGGTGCCGAGGCTGCTTTGGTTCGTTCCCAATTTGTGTCAGGGACTCAGGCCTTGAGTACCGCTTTATTCGGTTGCTTGCGGCCCGGAGACTTATTGCTATCCGCTACAGGAAAGCCGTATGATACCTTGCAAAGTGTGATTGGCCATGAGACCCCACAGGTTGGTAGCCTTCACGAATGGGGAATCCAATATGATGAGATTGATTTGCTTGATGACGGGACTCCCGATTGGGAAGGGTTAAGTCATTATTTGAAAAGAGAAGTAAAACCTCGAGTGGTCTTGATTCAGCGTTCGCGAGGCTATAGTTCTCGCCCCGCTTTGACAGTCGAGTTGATCGGTAAAATTTGTGCATTTATCCATGATCAATCACCTGAAACGATTTGCTTTGTGGATAATTGTTATGGTGAATTTGTAGAAGAACTCGAACCCACGATGGTGGGGGCTGACTTGATGGCAGGATCGTTGATCAAAAATCCTGGTGGCGGCTTAGCTCCTACTGGTGGTTATCTATGCGGAAGAGCAGATTTGGTGGAAGCCTGTAGTTATGCTTTGACTGCTCCAGGACTGGGTAGCGACATGGGGTCATCCAATCTGGAACAACGACTTTATTTTCAAGGCTTATTTCAGGCTCCTCAAGTGGTATTTCAAGCCATTCAAAGTATGATTTTTGCTTCTTGTTTATTCGAGGGAGCTGGTTTCCAAGTTGACCCTTTGCCCCAAGATGGACGGAGCGACATTATCCAGTCCATTTTACTGGGTGATCCGGAGCAGGTGATTGCTTTTTGCCAGGGCTTGCAGGCTTACTCACCAATTAATTCTCATGTATCCCCCATTCCAAGTGGCTTGCCTGGTTATGCAGATGCAGTCATTATGGCAGCTGGGACTTTTATTCAAGGAGCTTCAATTGAAATCAGTGCAGATGCTCCCATGCGAGAGCCTTACACAGTATATTTGCAAGGCGGTATGGTATTTGCTCACTCGGTCTGGGCTTTGCTGTCTGCTTTAGAACGAGTTCAGAAAGTAGGCAAGGGAGAAGATTCTGTGGTAAAATAGAGTGTATATTTTTTCTAGGAGGCAGTTTTTATGGCAGGACATTCAAAATGGGCGAATATTAAGCATCGCAAGGGGAGACAAGATGCCTTGCGGGCTAAAATCACCACGAAAGTGGGGCGCGAAATTACGATTGCAGTAAAAATTGGTGGAGCAGATCCAGCCTTGAATATGAAATTAAAATTAGCTCTTCAAAAGGCGAAAGAAGGTAATGTTCCGAAAGACAATATCCAAAGAGCCATCCAAAAAGGACTGGGTGGTGGAGATGTTGGAAATTATGAAGAAATTCGCTACGAGGGCTATGGCCCCAGTGGGGTTGCGGTATTTGTAGATGCTTTGACCGATAATCGCAATCGTACTGCGGCAGATGTACGTCATTTATTTACTAAATACGGCGGCAATTTGGGCGAGTCCGGCTCAGTGGCATGGATGTTTGACCCGAAAGGTGTTTTTGTGATTGAGTTAGCCACTTGCTCTCTGGCGGAAGAAGACCTGATGTTACTTGTACTTGAAGCAGGGGCAGAAGATTTTTCGATCGAAGAAGGTCATTATGAAGTCACTACGACTCCGGAAGGATTTGATGGGGTTTTAGAAGCTTTAGAAAAGGCAGAAATTGAGACTCAAATGGCTCAAGTGACCATGGTACCTCAGACCACAATTTCGCTGGATGGAAAAGAGAGCGAAAAAATGATAAAATTATTAGAAGCTTTGGAAGATCATGATGATGTCCAAGAGGTTTATAGTAATTTTGAAATGCCCGAAGAGGAATAAAAGGGTCCTCGACGACCAATGCAGCTTTGCTTTGACCGTCGAGGGCTTTTGGTTGTATTTGGTTTGAAGTGGAGGGTGCAAAATGCTGATTGTAGGTATTGATCCAGGAACTGCGACCTGTGGCTATGGGATCGTTCGCCTCGAAGGAAGCCGGCTCATTCCTTTGAAATATGGTGTTTTTTCAACTCCTGCTAAAACCCCGATGGAAACAAGACTGCTCAAAATTTACCGAGAATTTTGTGAAATTTTAGAAGAATTTAAACCGGATTGCGTTGCAGTGGAACAACTTTTCTTTAATAAAAACGTGACGACCGGGATTACGGTTGCTCAAGCCCGAGGGATCATTCTTCTGGGAGCTGCCGAGCGAGGCATACCGATTGTGGAATATACCCCGTCGGAAGTGAAGCAGGCTGTAGTGGGCTATGGGAAGGCCGAGAAAGCTCAGGTTCAATATATGGTTCAACGACTGCTGAGCTTAAAAGAACTTCCACGGCCGGATGATGCAGCCGATGGATTAGCTATTGCGATTTGTGCACTCCACGAGTCGGCCAGTTTACAAAGGAGAGGATGGGTACGATGATTGGGTTTTTACGGGGAATCGTTGATTCGGTTGAGCTGAATCAGTGTTTTTTAGATGTTCAGGGAGTAGGTTATCAAGTAGGAATTACTTATCGTGCTGGAGCTACTTTACATGTGGGGAATGAAGTGAAGCTTTATACTCACTTGGCGATTCGTGAAGATGATATGAGTTTGTACGGTTTTTCGACTCCAGCCGAATTGGCTAGTTTCAAAGTCCTGATTGGTGTGAGTGGCATTGGAGCTAAAGTTGCAATGGCTATATTGTCGGATATTCAAGTTGACGAATTGGCTCTGGCGATTGCTCAAAAAGATTTGGCTCGGCTGACGAAAATCTCAGGAATTGGTAAAAAGACCGCAGAGCGAATGTTGTTGGAATTAAAAGATAAAATGGGTACTGGCGAGGGGCTCGATTTATCTCTGGCTTCCGATTCTTTCGGAGTGATAGAAGATTTTTCTTCACCAGTGATTGAAGTTCTTCGTTCTTTAGGCTATCAGACCCAAGAGATCATGAAAGTACTTGGCAAAGTAGAGATACAAGGATTGAGTGAATCGGATGCAGTAAAGCTGGTCTTGAAGGAGATCAGTAAAGGGAGGTAGAGAAAGTGGAGCAGGAAAGAATGGTAGAGGGCTCAGAACTCACCGGAGATCAATGGCAATTTTCTCTTCGTCCAAAAAGATTAAATGAGTATATCGGTCAGACGGTTTTAAAAGAAAATTTAGAGATTTTTATTCAGGCGGCTCAAAAGCGGGGCGATGCACTCGATCATGTCCTCCTGAATGGGCCACCGGGGCTAGGAAAAACGACTTTGGCGAATATTATTGCTGCCGAGCTTGGGGTGCAACTGCGAGTGACCTCAGGGCCTGCGATTGAGCGCCCGGGCGATCTTGCAGCGATTCTTACGAATTTGGGTGATAAAGATGTTCTCTTTATCGATGAAATTCATAGATTGTCTCGTTCGGTAGAGGAAATTCTTTACTCGGCCATGGAAGATTATGCTTTGGATATTGTGATTGGCAAGGGGCCGAGTGCCCGGTCGATCCGAATTGATTTACCCCGCTTTACTTTGATCGGTGCTACCACAAGGGCAGGGGCTTTGGCAGCTCCCCTGAGAGATCGATTTGGGATGCTCTGCCGTTTGGAATATTATAATCCAGAAGAATTAGCGATTATTATCGATCGATCGGCTCAACTTTTAGAGATTGGTATTGATAAAGAAGGGGCTCACGAGATCGCAAGACGCTCTCGGGGCACCCCACGCATTGCAAATCGACTCTTGAAGCGGGTCCGTGATTTTGCTCAAATCAAAGGAGATGGAGTGATTCATCGAGGGATCACCGACGATGCGTTGGCTCGTTTGAATATTGATAAAATGGGCTTGGATCGTACGGATCATCATATTTTAGAGACCATTATTTTGAAATTTGATGGCGGCCCTGTAGGGCTTGATACTTTGGCCGCAGCAGTGAGTGAAGAGACCGAGACCATTGAAGATATGTATGAACCTTATTTGATGCAGCAAGGCTTTTTACAGCGAACTCCAAGAGGGCGAATTGCAAGCCGACTGGCTTATGAGACTTTGGGGCTGGCTTGGCAAGATAAAAGCAAGAACGAACCCTCAAAATTATTCGAGGATGAAGAATGATGGATAAAAAACTATTTTTACATATCTGTTGTGCACCTTGCTCTTTGTATCCTGTAAAGAAGCTTCAAGAAGAAGGATTTCAATTAACCGGATTTTTTTATAATCCCAATATTCATCCTTTAAAGGAATTTAAACGCCGCAAAGAAACGGCACGCCAGTGGGCAGCTAAAAATAAAAAACTACCTATGATTTTTGATGACTCCTATCCTTTGGAAGAGTGGCTTATAAAAGCGATTGGAGCAGGAAATGAGCGATGTAAAAATTGCTACTTAGATCGAATGCTGAAAGTAGCTGAAGAGGCTAAAAATAGAGGATTTGAGATGTTTAGCACGACTCTTCTTTCGAGTACCCAACAAAAACATGAGTGGTTGAAAGAGGCGGGCGAAGAGGCGGCAAGGCAGATCGGGATTCAATTTTTTTATCAGGATTGGCGTGAAGGCTGGGGCTGGTCGGAAGAAGAAAGTAAAAAACTGGAAATTTATCGACAAGGCTACTGCGGCTGTGTACTCAGCGAAAGAGATCGCTATCAAAAAGCGCCCAAAGAAATTCCAAAGCAACCCTAGGAGGAGAAAATGCAAAGATTACGAATGGTTAGTTGGTTTTTGATGATTAGCTTTTTTCTAAGTTCTCTTAGTTTTGCGGAGCCCTTAGAGAATGACAAAAATAAATGGATCCGAGTGGGGCTTCATACTCGAATTGCAACAACTTCGATCCAGGCAAACGGTGATTTTGAAGTGGTTGACTTAGAGAGTGGGAAAGTCGTGAAAAAAGTCATTGGAGGCACCAGTGGCAGTGTGACTTCTCAAGGGGGCTTGATTTCTTACCAAGGAGCAAAGGGAAAGACCCTGCATTTGCGGGGACTGAAAAAAGGTATGCTTTTTTCAGTCGGTGGCAAACAATATCGGGGCGAAATTGAATTGATTAGCCGGGGCAACTATTTCACAGTGGTGGAAGTGGCAGATTTAGAAGAGTATCTCTATGGAGTCTTGCCTGGCGAGATGTCTCCTTCTTGGCCAACTGAGGCTTTGAAAGCTCAGGCTGTGGCAGCTCGCACTTATGCTTTAAATACCCATGGCAAACATGCTAAAGAAGGATATGATGTGTGTACTACCACGGACTGTCAGGTCTATCGGGGCTTTGATGGGGAAGCAAAGTCGACCAATCAGGCGGTGGAGATCACTCGTGGAGAGATCATGACCTATGAAGGAAAGCCGATTTTGGCAGTCTTTCACTCTGCTAGTGGCGGTTATACTGAGAATAGTGAAAATGTTTGGTCTGCCAAGGTTCCCTATTTGCGTGGCGTGGCAGACTTTGACCAAGGAAGCCGTCATTTCGATTGGATCGTGACCACTACGGTGGGGGAATTTTCTCAAAAGCTTTCGGCTCGAGGTTACTCGGTGGGAAAAGTTCAAGATATTCGGTTGTCCATGATGCAATTAGCGGCCCACGAAGCAGTGACGGACCGAGGAATTTCCGGTAGAGTGACTAAATTATCCCTCTTCGGAACCAATGGAAAAACTGAAGTCTCAGGAACTCCTTTGCGGTCGATCTTTGGCTTGAAAAGCAGTAGTTTTGATTTATACCTGCAAAAGGAGAAAAGTGGACCTAGATACCAGATTGAAAAGGCCCCAAAGGGCTGGGTGACAGACCCAACAACTACCTTGATTATTGATGGCTACGGCTGGGGTCATGGGCTTGGACTATCTCAATGGGGGGCCAAAGCCTATGCGGAAAAATATCCAGAGGATACGGAGCTTTATCGAAAGATATTGGCTCACTACTATACGGGTATCAAATTTGAAAATGTAATACCTCAAACAAATTTAGAGATACAGTGATGGGGAATAAAATGAAAAGTAAAGATTTTTCCTATGAATTACCAGAAGAATTGATCGCCCAGACTCCGTTGAAAGATCGATCCAGTTCGCGTATGATGAAAGTGGATCGGGCCAGTGGAGAATGGGAACATAGAGTATTTACTTCGATCTTGGATGAGCTAAGAGAGGGAGATTTGCTGGTTTTTAATAATACCAAGGTGATTCCAGCTCGATTGATTGGAGAAAGGCAAAATGGCGGAGCAGCGGAGCTACTTTTGCTCAAGGATTTGGGAGATGATCGCTGGGAGTGCTTAGCTCGGCCGGGGAAACGCTTGAAGGTCGGGGCTGAGATATTCTTTCCAGAAGGTTTAAAAGGAATCGTGGAAGATACGACTTCTTTCGGTGGTCGGGTGGTGCGATTTGTGTACTCTGGGATTTGGATGGAAATATTGGACCGAATTGGCGAAATGCCTTTGCCTCCCTATATTCATGAAAAACTGGAAGAGAAAGACCGATACCAGACTGTCTATGCAGAGCATAAAGGCTCGGCAGCCGCACCGACCGCAGGGCTTCATTTTACAGATGAGCTTTTGGAAGCTCTTCGAAGCAAAGGAGTAAAGACTTCCTTTGTGACCCTCCATGTAGGGCTTGGGACTTTTAGACCAGTCCAAGTGGAGTCGGTAGAAGATCATGAGATGCACAGTGAGTATTATCATTTTCCAGCCGAGTGTGGAGAACAAATTCGAGAAACAATGAATTCAGGTGGACGAGTGATTGCAGTAGGAACAACTAGCATCAGGGTGCTTGAGACGGTTGCGAAGACGGGCCAATTTACCGAACAAACTGGTTGGACCGATATTTTTATCTATCCAGGCTATTCATTTCATTGGGTAGATGGGCTGATTACGAATTTCCATTTACCTCAATCGACTCTCTTGATGCTGGTGAGTGCTTTGGCTGGTCGTGAAAATATGTTGGCTGCCTACGAAGAAGCGGTGAGAGAAAAATATCGTTTCTTTAGTTTTGGGGATAGTATGATGATTTTATAGAAAGGAGATATTATGAGTTTTAGTTATGAATTAATCAAGACTTGTCCGGTGACTGGTGCAAGAGCAGGAATACTGAAAACAGCTCATGGCACATTTCAAACACCGATGTTTATGCCTGTAGGGACTCAGGCTACTGTGAAGACTCTGACACCTCAGATGCTAAAAGACCTAAATGCCCAAATTATTTTGAGCAACACGTACCATCTCTTTTTGCGACCTGGTGAAGACTTGGTGAAAGAGGCGGGAGGACTTCACAAGTTTATGGCTTGGAATGGTGGAATCTTGACCGATAGTGGGGGGTTTCAGGTTTTTAGCTTGAGCGAAAGAAGAAAAATCACCGAAGAGGGAGTCGAATTTCGATCTCACATTGATGGATCGAAGCAATTTCTGTCACCAGAGAAAGCCACTCAAATTCAGATGGCCTTAGGCTCTGATATTGCCATGTTATTTGACGAATGTATCCCTTATCCGGCCGAGTATGATTATGCTTTGAAATCGACGGACCGAACGACTCGTTGGGCGAAGCGATGTAAAGAGGCTCACGATCATCCTTATCAGGTGCAATTTGGAATTGTCCAAGGCGGGATGTACCCAGAGCTAAGACAACGTAGTGCAGAAGCTTTGGTAGAGCTGGATTTTCCAGGCTATGCAATTGGTGGCTTGAGTGTAGGGGAAAGCAAAGAATTGATGTATGAGATGCTTGATTCGACCACTCCTTTGTTGCCTGTTGAAAAGCCACGCTACCTGATGGGAGTGGGGACGCCAGATTGTCTGGTGGAAGGAATTGCTCGTGGGATCGATATGTTTGACTGTGTCTATCCGACTCGGGTGGCTCGAAACGGAACCGCCCTCACTGCAAAGGGACGAGTGGTGATTCGAAATGCTCAATATGCAAGAGATTTTGAGCCAATTGAAGAAGGTTGTACCTGTTATGCTTGCCAGAATTTTTCCAGAGCTTATATC
>JAGOHU010000186.1 GCA_017995975.1 Negativicutes bacterium | reverse complement strand
TTGACTACAATCTACTCATGAACATTGTGAAGTCAGTAGATCAGTAGGAAACCCACCACCGCCTTAATGAAATGGAATAAAATGACATTGAATTTAGTCAAAGGGGTGCTTCAAGCGAAGCGATGAACGAATTTAGACCCAATGGTGCTAGTAGGACAATTAAAGAGTAGGTACAGATACGCAGGCAATCAAACCAAGAGATATTTCAAAATATCTCTTCCTATAGCCAATCTAAGTTTTCCGTTATTTCAAGATCATGATGAAGCTTTTGCGAATTTAGAAGCCTTTGCATAAATATTCCATAAGCTTCAATTAATACAATATCGATAACGCTTACGTCTACAGCCTGAAAAGCACCTCTTTCGAGGTGCTTTTCTTATCGTCATTTACTTTATTTACTTTTTACCTGACCACACTTGAGGTACTTCAACTTTTCCATCTTCTGCACCTTTTGTAGGTATAAACTGGGGATTCGCAAGCAAGTAAGCTGCAATAGCCCCAGGATTCATTGGAGTCTCCCAGGGACTCCATCCAGCTTCTGCAAAGGCTCCTTCTTGATGAACAACCTTCTTATCTTCTGTCAAATAAGCCCCAGCTAAATAGCTTCTTTTTTGATCAGAAAAATCAAAACTCCAGATCATATAATCCTGATCGGTCTGATTCAAGCCCTCAATCGGTTTTCTTTTTTCACTGATTCGCACTGCATTTTCAGCCTCTGGAGCTTCCTTGCGGGCTCTTAAAGTCCAGTCGGAACGCACAAGAACTTGAAATTGCTCACTTCCTTTTTCACTAGAAGAAATAACCTTCAATTCACTGGGCAGAAAAAAATATCTTCCCCAAGAAGTTTGATCAAATTCGATCCAAGGCAACTCCAGGCTTTTTTGAATTTTTGGAAGAGTTGTCAAATCAATCGATTGTTTCGGCCGCTTTTGAATCTCCCCCCGATCCTGATAAATCCGGATCGCCAAAGTAGCTAAAGGTTCTCCCATCTCATTTCCCATCAAAGATCGCCATTCGCCTCGACCAGCTCCAGTCCAAGTAACTTTTTCACTTTTCCGATCGGCCACATAGCCTACCCGCTGAATTCGATACTGCCACCGGCTCATATCCATTTCGACTTCATAAGCAATCCCTGCCTCAGAACGAAAAAATTTTTCTTTTACTTCCCCAGGTAAATTCATTTCTTCCGCAATCTTATTGCGCATTGGGATACTCCAAAAACTGATCAACTCAGCTCGATAAATCACTCCCAATTGATTCGTCTCCAATAGATGAACACTCTCAGGGCGGTAGTGAATCTGATCTCCATTTCCCTCTTGAGCCCATAAAAATTTCCACAGGTCAGCCTCAGCAGCCACGCCAGTAGAAACTCCAAACATCAACAACAGACCAGCAACAATTCCAGCAATTCTTATTTTCATCCTATTTATTCCTCTTTATTTTCTTTTCGAGTTGGCAAAGTTCTCACATGAGCTGGATTATTGGAAAGCTGAAAACTTTCGGCAATTTTTGTAAATTCCTCTTCCCGTTTTGAAAAATCCGGCTCCCATGCAGATAGGGTAAGGGTATACAATTTATCCCCTTCCACATACTGATAAGTCATCATTTCTAGATACTCTTCCTTCGGCTCCCTCGCTCGATATTTCCATCGATAAAAATAAGTGGTTCGACCTCCCTCAAAGTAAATCTTTGCATCCGAGAAATCAACAACTTGTCTTGGTGAATAATCATAAATGCTTTGAGTAACCGTCTTGATAAAATGGCTACCCAAGCGAGCTTTATCATCATGAGTCCAGACCCGGTCCTCTTCCAAAAAAGGACTTGGCTGCACCACCACACTCACCGAAGCTCCATCTTTATCCACTGCGAAGAAACTCATCTCAGAAGTTTCTTTATACACAGTCATCTTATATTTTACGGGTACATCAATATCAAAAGTAGCTCCTCTAAAAGGTTTGGCAAAACCGGTTCCCAAAAGCAGCATCCAAATAGCTGCGGACAACCAAATAAGTTTTTTCAAGTTTCTTGATTTCATTCGCACTTTTCCTGTCCTCCCAAAAAAGTTTTACCGCCCTAAGTTAGAGCCCCTCGAAAAAGAAGTTTCTATAAGTTACATTCTAACGTATAAATAGACTTTCGAACAAATCTTATTTTCAAAATAGCCGGAATCCAACTTTTACCCTGAAAACACCTCCGATCCTCTACAGGAAAGAGGTCAGAGGCTTTATTTGTTACTTCTCTGGCACTGCCACTGCTTCGGACTTACCATCGCCGCCAGTCGCCAAATCCAAAGTTCTCAACATTCCAGGCATACTCTTTAAGGCTGCCTTGATATCTTGAGCTTGAGTTGCAGCGATTTTTTTGATATCCCCTTTATTTGCTACTCCCACAGTCTGACTGAGGAAAATAACCATATCACTACCATAAATATCTGCTGCCAAAACCACCCCATAGACAAATCGATCTTCCTTCTCCTCTGACTGAGCCGGAATACTCGCTGCATCCACTTGAATGATCACCCTAGCCATCCCTTCACCATTCACCACTGTAATAAAGTCCGGGTCTGGCGACTGAAAAGCTTCCCATAAAGCTGCCGCATACTCTTTCACCATCGGATCTTTCGTAATATCTTTTGGTTTAATATCCACAATCGTTGGTGATGCAAATGCCGATTGAGCAACCAACATCACCAGCAGAATAATCCCTAAAATCTTTTTCATCAAATATCCTCCTCAGCTCTCAGTAAAAAGTATTACACTTACTATTGTAACCTGAAAATGGAAACTGGCAAAGACAAAATAATCTCCAACCAAATTTCAAGGTATCCTCCCCGAATTTCATAAAAGCATGTAGAAAACCCCTCCACGATCATCAACTCAGAACCATCTCTCTTAATTACTTTTACAGTAACAAAATTTCAAAATGAAGCTAATCTCAAACCAATGTTAGATTATTACTTGCATCTGATACCTCAAGACACCTAGGTACCAGCGTAATGTAAAAAATGAACATAAAAAAAGCTCTTCGAAAATTCGAAGAGCTTTTTCATTTTCAATAATAAGTAATAATCCGTTTCTCTCGCCCCACTTCTTTACCTTCTAAGAGCCAACGGCGAATCTGCCAATTCCCTTTATCATCCAATTGTTCTGGAATGAGCTCATAGGCTAAATCCAAATTCACTCTCCGAGTCTTCAAGTCTTCTGGCAAGACTTCCCCTTCTCGTTTGCTTTTCGTAGTTCCAGAAGAAAAATTCGTTGTTTGTCCAAACTCATTATATTGAGATTCTTGCTTCTCATACTGAGTTTTTCTACCTTCTACCCAACTAAAAACTTCATTTTTAATTTCTTTTCCACTGCCGCTATAAGTGACCACTCGGATTTGATTGATATATTTTTTATCTTCTGTATACCCCTCTACTATGATTTTACGGCCAAATTCATTGGGACTATCCGAGACAATTAGATTTCCGTCCCTCCCCATCACCATAGATTGGCTTTTCACAGGAGGTACAAATTCTTGTTTCAATTCATCCACAGCACCAGCTGGTCTTTCATCTCTCGTCCCAACAATAACTGCTAGAC
>JAGOHU010000185.1 GCA_017995975.1 Negativicutes bacterium | reverse complement strand
GGGGTAGTCCAAGCCACTTTAAAGGCACCGGGAGTGGATGAGACTCAATTTGGACAAGCCATTATTGAACAAATCTTTTCGGTGGCTCGTTGGATGCGTATTATCAGTTTAGTCTTGGTGCTTGTGTTGGGAATTGCGGCTCTTTTTATTATTGCCAATACGATCCGAGTGGCTGTATTTGGTCGTCGTCGTGAGATTAGCATTATGAAGTATGTGGGAGCTACCGATAAATTTATCCAATTACCTTTTTTAATGGAAGGTACCATGTTGGGCTTTCTGGGGGCGATTTTAGCTACTTTTGTTATCGATGTTTCTTATACGGTGATTAGTGATCAATTGCGATCTACTTTGACATTTTTACCCATTCTTCCAAAGCATCCACTCCTGCTGTGGGTTTCGCTTGGTATGATGATTTTGGGACCTAGCATTGGAGCTTTGGGAAGTATGATCTCAATTAGACGATTTTTAAAAGTATAAAAAACATTTGAAGTGATAGTAGAGGGGGCTGACCGGTGAGAGATTGGATGATAAGGCATCGCTCTGCCTGGGTATTTGGAGTGTTATTTTTCTTTGTTCTATCGGTAGGGATTACTCCTTTGGTACTGGCTAATAAAAGCGAAGCCGAGTTGGAAGCAGAAAGAGCAAATAATGAAGCCCAATTGAAGAATCAAAAAGAACAGTTGGAGCTTTTGAAGCAAGACGAAAACACTGAATCCTATAAACTCGGTGAAATTGAGGGACGACTAGGGGTAGTACAAAAAGCCTATGATGGAATTAATAATGAAGTCTTGGCTTTAGAGCTAAAGATTTTTAAGATTACCGAGGATTCGAAAACTGCTGAAATACTGCTGGGAGAACGGCGGGTTGTTTTAGCCAAACGAATGAGAGATATTTATAAAAAAGGACAGATTAGCTATTTAGATGTGTTACTTGGAGCTTCCGATTTTGTGGACTTTGCCACTCGTTTGCAGGTGCTTCAAAAAGTTTTATCCAATGATTTAAATCTGATTAATGATGTACTGGGGACTCAAAAGAAACTGGCAAAGATGAAAAAAGAAGTGGAAGAAACTCATAAAAAGCAAGAAGTGCTTCGAAAAGAGGCGGAACTCAAGCGAAATGAGATTCTAGAAGAACGGAATAAGCAAAAGGCAATTTACGAGACTATTTTCCGAAATAAAGAGCTCCAAGAGAAACAAGTCCGAGAGCTGGAACAATTGGACAAAAAGATTGAAATTGCTTTGAAGATGGCTCGGGGGGAAGTGGTAGGAGCAACCGGACAGTATATTCGTCCTACTTCAGGCCCAGTGACTTCTGTGTACAGTAAAAATCGAGTTCATCCGGTCTTTGGTAGTGTGAGGCCTCACAATGGTACTGACTTTGGTGGCTACTATGGGGAGCCTATCAAAGCGGCCGATGGGGGAGAAGTCACTTTTTCAGGCTGGATGAGTGGGTATGGTTATACCGTTATTATTAACCACGGGAATGGGATGGCTACCTTGTATGCTCATCAGAATCAATCTCCACCTGTGTCGGTTGGTCAGACTGTAGAACAAGCAGAAGTAATTGGTTATTTAGGGTCTACAGGCTATTCGACTGGGCCTCATTTGCATTTAGAATTTCGTTTAAATGGGGAATTACAAGACCCATACAATTATGTTCCCTATTATTAAAAAAACAAGGAGCAAAATGATGATGATAGGCACAAAAAGTAAGAAGTTATTTTTTAGTTTCCTTGTCCTCTTCGTTCTGCATTCGGGTCAAATTTTTGCCATATCTGATCAGACAGAGGGACTGGAAAGTCCCTCTGTCTTTGTATCTTCTCATAATACAAAGAATTTGGTTTTTACAATCGATCCAGGGCGAATGCAGAAAATGGCAAAGAACTATTGGGAATTAGATGATCTCTGGCTAGAGAGCTTTTTAGAGTCAATTCCACCAGGGGAAGTTGGGGAAGCAACAGGAACTTATATGAAGCCCTCAAAGGGGCGTATCTCTTCTCCTTATAGTAAGACTCGTCAGCATCCAGTTTTCGGCACAGTTCGTCCTCATGGAGGGACTGATATTGCAGGAGTGACTGGGGAACCGATCTGGGCGGCCGATGGAGGAGTGGTGGTCTATGCAGATCAAATGCTAGGCTATGGCAATATTGTGATCTTAAATCACGGCAAAGGGCGAACTACCTTTTATGGACATCAGCAAAAGATACTGGTGAAGGTGGATCAATCGGTCCAAAAGGGCGATTTGATTGGCTTAGTCGGTTCGACCGGAGTCTCGACTGGGCCTCATGTACATTTTGAAATCCGTCAGGGGATTGAAAATTTAGACCCTTATTATTTTATTCCTTATAAAGATTGAGTGAGGAGTGGCGGGATATGAAAGAGTTTCGTATCAGTAAAATAATATTTCTTGGATTGCTAGTTTTTATTTTTAGTGGGACTCATTCTTTTACTGGGTCGGCCGAATCATTGACGCCTAAGGAAAATGATGAGATTAGAAAATGGGTCAACTTGGACGGAAAAACAGAATCGGAACAAATTGCTCTGATCGAAGCCAAAATCTTTGAGCTGAATCAGGATTCAATGAAGAATAAAGATCAGCGTTTGTTATTACTAAGAAAACGAAAAGAGATCAGTTTGTAGATATAAGGGCCTACGATTTTTTATAATGTTGAATTAGTGGGACTTGGCTTATTAATTTTGTGCATCTTTTTGTCTAAGCTCTTCCAGCGTTTTACTTGTCAGTCGCTAAGAGAAAGATGGGGCTCTTACTACTCTCTCGCTAAAGCGAATCGAGTGTAGGAGAACCTATCTGTACCGGTATAACTGCTATTTCTCTAAGAGTGTAACGATGCGGAGAAATAAGCAGGAATTCCATCACCGCCTTGGCGACTGGCTAGCAAAGTGCAGACAGAGCCTAGTCGCAGGGATGCACTTTGGATTGCAATAAATTATTCGCTTTTCTTGTAGTACTTCCCTTCGGCTCAGTGTTAAATCACTACCTGCCAATTTGAAAATGGACGGTAGTGATCCAACAAATTCGCCGCGAGCGGGAATACTACATGCTTCAAGGGATACGATTTAGTCAGGCAATTAATAGATTTTCTGCACCGCCCACTGTAAAAAAATTCTAATGAATAGTTTAAAGCTGTTTCGTAGTATTGATAGAAAAGATTTTTATTCCTACAAATTTCATATTATAAGGAAAAAGCCGGCCTAAACAGATCGTTTTTTTTCGTTACCTTGCCTTTGGGCTACAGTCAGAAGAGATTTATGATAGGATTTTTTCAAACCAAAAGACTCCAATGAGAGAATTGGAGATGCGAGATAAGAAACTTGAGATTGCCTTGAAAAATGCTCGAAGCGAGGTAGATGGCGGAACTGGAAAGATGATTCGTCCTGTGGTTGGCTCGGTGACAACTCCTTATAGTCGAACTAGCGAGCATCCGGTGTTTGGCCAAGTTCGGCCTCATAATGGGACTGATTTTAAAGGGGATTTTGGTGAGCCGATTTGGGCAGCCGATGGAGGAGAAGTTGCTTTTTCTGGGTGGATGAGTGGTTATGGTTATACGGCAATCATTAATCACGGAAATGGATTGTCGACTATTTATGCTCATCAAAATCAGGCTCCACCAG
>JAGOHU010000184.1 GCA_017995975.1 Negativicutes bacterium | reverse complement strand
TGTTGAAAAAATAGATGATTCCACAATTTGCTGGGAATATTAATTGTCCAAATAAATTCCCCATATTGTCGGCCGATGCAGCGAGGCCCCGAATTTTGTCTAATGTGGCTTCTGAAACTCGGACTCCATTTTTTTCAGCTGCTGCTTCTGCCATTGGGGCAATCAAAGGACGGATCATCGCAGGATGCCCGCCAAGATTGAGCCCTAAAGTCATAGTCACTTGCCGCAGAAGTAAATAAAGGGTCAAAATTCGTCCACTGGTTGCAGCGGTGAGTTTTTTGATTAAAAATTCTGCTTGCTCCCGCAAGCCAAAACGCTCGCACAGCCCTACTACTGGTAAAATTAATATCAAAATCGACATAGCCCGGTTGGTCACAAACGCATTACCAATGGCTTCTAAAATTTGTACAATCGACATATTCGATACCAATCCGGTCACCACTCCAGCTGCCAAAACCACAAGTAAAGGGTTTAATTTCAAAACGAGTCCAACCACCACAATCACTACACCACTTAGTTTGGCTAATTCTGCTACTTCCATAAAAACCTCCTAAAATTCCCCTCACTCACATCAAAGCATTTATACTACTTGTATCCTTTCTTAGAATTTCCCGACTACATTGATAAACCAGCCTTTGTCTATATTCGTTCGATCTCGCAGGTCATCATTAATGGCCGAGAAATTATAGCCACCTCCAATCTTCAAATGATCTCCTAAACTTCGATAAACGGCCACTACAGCACCATGCTTGTCATCTCCGCTGGTGATATCTTGTAGATAACGATACTTGACCATCACATTCCAGTCTCGAGTCATCTGATACTCGACTCGAACCCCGTAGAACATGAATTCATTTGAAATACCTACACTTCGATTTGTCCCAATCGGATAACTATAATCTTCTTTTTTATACCCAATTTTTCCACCAATCGACCATTTTTGGTCCAGCTTATAGCTTCCTTCGGTCGCAAAAATATGAGTTTTCTCATTTGTTGCACTATCAATTGCCCGCAAGTTCCCCTCATTTTCAATATAGGTATAACGACCTAACCAATTAAAACGATTGTGAGTCACAGGGCGGTAAGCCCAGCCAATTTCGTATTCGGCATTTTTTTCTACGTTCTGGTTGATACGATGGTCCTTGGTGATCGAGTAGTCAAAAGTACCTACAATACGAAAACTAGGGGATGTTTTATAGGCAATTGAATTGGTGGTTACATATTGATCCAAATCTTGAGTCTGACCATAATCTTTGCGATATTCTAATTTATTCATTACTCGAAACAACGGCTTTGTGTAGGTTGAGGTCACACTAATTGCTTGACGATCATAATCTTCTTTCCCTTCTTTGACAGCCCCTTCTTGATAGGAAAGATTTAACGAATGATTGCCTTTGTAGCTATAATCCATCCCATAAGATTGCAAATTTGCCTTGCTATCCCGCTCTTTCAGTCTTTGGCTTTCTGTATAGAGAGAAACCTGATCATTTAGCTGATAACGATTTCCTACGACAAATTTATTACTACTCCAAGTATCTAATTCCGAGAATTCATAACCGGTATAAATGGAATAACGATCATTTGCTCTCACGTCAATTCGAGCCCGCAATCGGTCATCTTGATTATTGGTTGTCGAATATTCACTCGTAAGCTTCACTTTGTTTTTCAAGAATTCTTGAGAAACTCCTAAAGTATAAACTTGATCATAATCATAATTTTTCTTTTTAATTGCAGCTTGGGCAATTCCATAGATTGAAAAATCTTCTTTTTTATACTCAACCCGCCCAGCCAACAAAGTGGCTTCGCGATTTTCATTTTCGCGCGTTTCTTTGAAATCGCTAATCCCACCAGTCAAACTGATTCGTGGGTTTAGCTGTTACTCCATCTGTACAACTGCTTCTTCTTTCTCCGTAGGAATTCTTAGCAAATCACTTTCAGTCTCATTTTTATGGTATGAGCCAAAGAAGCGAGTCCGCGAATTGGGTCGTAAGCGCAACTCAGTTCCGTAGAATTTACGATCCTCTCCTTGATCAAAATGACCATTGGAAAAACCACCATCTTCTTCTCGATACCAAAATGATAGCTCGTTGCCTGTAGAAAATTTCTTGGGAGCCAGGTCTTTTAAATTAATATTTCCTGATACTTTATAGGCTTTTCCTGATTTGATTTTTTCTATGCTCCGAAGAGAATCAAAAGCAATTCCCCCATTGTGAGAGAAAAAGTTCTCTGTATATTGCACACTTTTACTTTTAGCATATTCGCCTTTTAGATAAGTTGTATCCGAATATCGATAAACACCATCTACGCCGCTTAGTTCATAAGAAGTGTTTCCCTCCTGGTTCTCTCGTAAATGGGTGGCTCCTAAGGAGAAATAGTCTCCTAGCCAACCTTGCAATCGGCCACCATAGCTTAAATGACGGGTTAGATCACTAACGGAACGATAATAATCATAATTTACAACTAAATACTGAACCCAGTCTCTTTGGAGATTATCTCTCATAATACTTTCGTCACGACCACCATATTCGGACAAAGGCTTCATCAAAGTAATACGCCCTTGATACTCATCAATCTTATAGTCTTTTCCTTTATATAAAGTAATTTGTTTTTTCACCAGATCGCTTTCTGGATCCCGGACTTCCACTATTAATTGTTCTGTGTCTTCAATAATGTCTTTGTTATTTAAAAAATACAAACTACCACCAGTACCTAAAAATTCATTTCTTCCATGGCCTACTTCCGACTCGGCTGCATAAGCGGTCGCCGAAATTTTCGACTCACCAAATGAAGTGGATTCTTCGCTTTTATGCTCAACCAAAGCGCCATAGTGAGTACGATGCACTTGGGCTAGCTCAGCCACAGAAAAATCGACCCGATAAGTCCCCCACAAGGCTCTTGTGGCTTTATGCTTGACCTCCATATAAATCTTGCCTTGTTGAACCATATCGTTCTGATTGTAGATAATCGAGTCATCCCCGTAGACAGGATACATTCCCTCTCGCTGAACTCGCTCGTAGACGTTATAGTGCTTTGGGCGAAAAGTGTCATTGAACAATTCGTCCCATTTTTGTTCCCCTGTATCAAATTGGAAAATCCCACTAGTATTTTCGTTAAATCGCATCTGACCAAAATAAGACAATCGCCCAGTCTTGTAGAGATAATGGTTCGGCTTTTCAATATTGATTTTTTCGTTCTTCTCATCGCCTGAGTATTCGCCTACTGTAAAATCCGCTACCCCAAGTTCCAGTTGATATTTATCAGGTATCAAAACGACAAGATGATCTTCTTGAACTGTATTATCCTCAAAAGTAGCTTTTACTTTCACATCATATTTCCCTGGCGGGGCCAGTCTTTCGGCCATAAAATTCGAAGTGCTGTTTTCCAAAGTATACTGATTACCGTTTACCTCTACCGATTTTACTCGAGTCAGGTTTTGCCCAACCACAACCACCATTCCGTAATTTAATGCGATATTTCGCTTTCGCAACGTAATTCTAGATTGATCTAATATTTCTTGTTTTCGATCTTCCGATCCATAAGGAAGATAGGTATCTGGTAAAGCGATAATACCCATTGAAATTTGATCATATCGATTTTTGGCATCATAGACCCTCAATTTATAACGAATATCATCCCCATCATGTTTCAATTCTGC
>JAGOHU010000040.1 GCA_017995975.1 Negativicutes bacterium | reverse complement strand
CTTGGATAATCTTGAAGTAAGATCGGTAAAGAAAAAAATGAAGGACAAGGCTTTCGCCAAAGCTGTGAACCGAGACACTCTGATAAATACGGCCGAAGCTTTAGGATTGACGATTGATGAGCATATTGAATTTTTAATTAATGCTTTAAAAGAGGCAGCAGGTAAGCCGAGTTATCAAGAAATCCCATTGCTTTAAAAAAAATAGATAGAAAAGCCCAGAGAAATTATTCTCTGGGCTTTTAGCTTTATTTGGCTGGGGTACTAGGATTCGAACCTAGGATGTCGGAGTCAGAGTCCGATGCCTTACCGCTTGGCGATACCCCAATAGATCAACTTTTTTATTATAGCATATGAATATGAGAAAGTCTCAAAATTGTCGTTTAAATTAGGGCATAAAAGTTTCATAATAGTTAGGACGAGTTGGGTTCACAATGTGGGAAAAATCATCGTCTAAGCACATTAAATCAAGCAATTCTTCCCAATCGTGAGTGTGGCAATATTTGAGTTCCTCTTTATACAGAGGAACTACTTGGTAAAATTGAACACATTCATTATTGGGAAGCTGACAAGAATAATCTTCAATATCAGGAGATACCATGGGAAAGAGCAATATTGCAGCAGATAAACGAGTATTGTAGGAAAAAGAATGGTCGCTTTCAATGGTATGACCAAAACTCAGCCAAGAATTCTCATTGATAGGGGCACGAGCTATGGCTCGAAGCCAGCGAATTGGCCAAAATGAATTTTCATTTGATTCGCTAAAGTCCCAATCTGGTGGTAATGTCATGAGAAGCTCTGAGCGTTTGAAATTCTCAGCTCCAAGTGGAGTTGTCATTTCGTAGGCTCCCATCCCCATTGTAACTAAAGTATAAAAATTTCTATTTTCAGTTGGATTAATCACATAAATATCCACCCAAACATCAGAACCGGTTGTTTCTTGAAACATTGCAGAAATATCACCGAAAGTCTTCTGGATGTGTGATTCAACCGAAAGAATTTCATCATTTTGGTAAACCAGTAGCTCTTGTTGTATCATACGAAAAATCTCCTTTGCCTTTAATGAGTCATTGATAGAGTTGCACAAGTATTTTTACGATTAATTTGAATGATGTGAGAAAAGTCGCTGCTTTCTAACAATAGTTCGAGAAGGTCTTGTGTACTGTGACTGATTTTGAAATTCATTTCGTCTTCGTAGAGAGGGATGAGGTGATAAAATTGAACTTCTTCATCATTTGGTAGTGCACAGGACTGGGCTTCCTCAGATACGAGAGGGGAATCGACAAGTAACATACCTGAAAGACAAGTGTTTTCTGCAAATTGTTGCCCATTTGGCACACTGTGACCCCATCCTAGCCAAGTATCATGCTCAATGGGCAAACGGGCTAGAATTTTGAGCCAACGAATCGGCCAATACCATTTTTCATTGGTTGAATTTTGCAAATCCCATTCTGGTGGAAGGGTTACTACTAATTCGGCCCGAGAAAGCTGTTCGGCTCCTTGAGGGACGTTCATTTTATGAGCTCCCATGCCGGTAGTGATCAGGGTCCAAAAATTTTTCTCTGGGGAAGGTGCGATAACTGAGATATCTACATGAATATCGGGAGAGAGAAGTTCGTGGAAAACGTTCTTAATTTCTCCAAAATACATTTCGATATGATCCTCAATCATAGCTAGTTGTTCTTCTGTATATACTTCCGGCTGAAAAGTGCTCATTAGATAATCACGTCCTTAAAAGAAAAAAATATATTTCGAGTTTAACATAGTTAGACTGAATAAATCACTAGCAAATTAGGCAAGAGCGAGGAAAAAATAAAAGACCAAGATTATTTTCTTGGCCCCTATAAGACATTGGGAAGAAATAAAAGGTGTGGGACTGACCAGGTTCTAGAAAAAAAACTACTTTGAAACTCAGTTTTGTTAACCTAGTTTTTGCTTTTTATCACAGGAAAATTGGTACTCTTAAAGGAATTTTCTGGCGTTAGTAACGCCGAACGACCACGCCATGACCAACGATTGTCTGATCCTCCAAAATAAAGAAATTAACTCCTTCGCGTAAATCATCATAATTGATCTCTTTATTTATTAATTTTGCAGTGCCATAAAGCATTCCTTTATTATCAGTTTCGCTCCCTAAAAATGCAACATCAAGATAGGTAGGCTTATTTTCAACAAGTAGCTTAGGTTGATAGTGCTGATTAAAGAAATTTGGAAGATTCTCTCGACCTCCTAATTCAAAAGGAAAGAAATAAAGTTTTGTAAATATATGATTTTCTTTCATGAGTAGCCTCCTATAATTTCCAGAATTATTCTTTTATCCATAATGGGTGGATGGTCAGATTGATTTCGAAAGTTCTTTTCCAAGGGAAGTACAGATTCATCTCAATGTCTTTTAAATAAAATTTTTGAGAACCTAGTTTATAGGGAGCAGAGACGAAAGAATCTCGATATAGTTTTGAAAATTCGCTTCGTACCTCGCTAGATGTACGTTGGGATACTTGTCCTGTTTCTTCACCGAGTTGGTATGGATTGGAATCTGTTAATTTTAACCAAGTGTTTTCATAGTGCTGGATAGATTTTTGGAAGGCCCAATCATCAAGCAGGCGGGAAATCAGGAATTTTACTTGCTCGTTGTGGCGCGCAGGCAAGGCTTCTGTAATTGGTTCATGATCTTTTCCAAGTGAAAACAGGATACCCTGGCTAAGTGAGGTGCCTAACGAATTGCTTGCGGTATTCCAGCCCGCGTAGGAAGCGAGTTTTAGAAGTGGCGTGTTTGCTTTGATTAAGTAGGGGAGGAGAGTTTGGTCTTCCCTGAAATTGCGCGATAGATCAGTAATGGCAACTTTCTTGCTTTGCTGGAGCCATTGGTTAATTTGCAAGACCGATTGTTCAACTTGAGTTGAATTGGATACTGGAAATCCTCCGTGGATTGCAAGAATAAGATCGGAATTATCAGGGGATGAAGATTTTTCAACCCCAAGAATTTTTAACTTTTCGGCAGCATTTACTTCGAGGGTTTCGCGCATGTAAGGAAAAATACGGTGAGAGGTTTCAGATTCGGTAAAATAGGTAAAAATTTTAAATTGAGTTTGTGAATCATCAATTTTGTAGCGGGCGACTAGAAGTTGGGCGATCTCATCGGTGCCTCCGGTGAAGAATACCTTGCGATTCCACAACTGCTTCTCTTTTGCATAGATTTCATTTTTTTCTCGGTACCAATTTGGTATACCAAAAGGTTGGGCATCATCTTGTCCAATAACCAGTAAATCAAAAAGTCCTTTTTCGGTTTGGTCAATTAATCGTTGATTGAGGATGAAATTTCTTTCGAATAATAATTTATATTGGGTTATGATCTCATTTGGAAGTACTGAGGACCATTCTGAAAGTTTTTGAATGTCTTTGGAATTTTCGAATTGAGCCACCTTATCTTTGTATTGAGAATAATAATATAAATGGGGTTGATAATAAGTGGCGGGGGGCTCTCCAGAGACTAGCTGGCGCGGAATAATCGAAAAACTGTAAATTTTTAAGTTTGGATTATTTTTCTTTATGTTCCAAAGTTTAAGAAGGAGCGAATCGATTTTCTTTTCCCATTCATCAGAATAACCAAGGGTTAGTTGATCCTCATTAATGCGCCGAGAGGCAACTAGCCCACCATGAAGTAATAAATCGGTAGAGAGAATGATTGCATCCGCATCGGAGACGTTGGCTTCTAGCCAGGTAAGAAGATCGTCTTTTTGCGCAGGTTCAGTATTGTTATCCATTAATTCGATCGGAGGAAGCAAGATGTTTATATTTCCTAATTTTCCTAGGTTTACCGGGAAATCCATTGTTTGGCTACGACTGTCTAGGGGAAGTAAAATTACTTTTCTGGCTGTTAAGGAAGAATCTGGAGAGATAGCCAGAGGGACGTTTTTTTTTGATAATTGAGTGACAAATATCCCGTTCAAAGAAAATAAAATGAAACAAACCCAGAAAAATAGCAGATATCTTCTTTTCATCTAAAACCTCCTCCAAAAAAATTGTGAAAAAATAAAAAAAATGAGGTATATCTTTTGTATTGTGGTATAATCGTAAGAGATTGTCAAAAAATGGAGAATATCTCTATGAGAATTATAGCAGGAACTGCACGAGGTACAAAGTTATTTTCGCCCCCAGATGACAGAATTAGACCCACTGGTGACCGAGTCAAAGAAAGTCTTTTTAGTATATTAATGAATCGGTTGAAAGATGCTGTCGTTTTAGATTTGTGTTGCGGTACTGGTGCGCTTGGGTTGGAAGCACTAAGTCGTGGAGCAAAGGAGGCTGTTTTTGTTGATTCGAGCTCTGAAAGTTTGAAATTAGCAAAAAAAAATGCTGAAAAAACTCATCTTACTCATTTAGGAAAATGGATAACAGCTGTATTGCCAAATGAAATTTATAAAGTGCCCCAAAATACATATGATTTAATTTTTGCTGATCCTCCTTATCATAAATTGGCTTTGGAATTGTTGAAAGAAAATAATTTATCTAAATTGCTAACTACGGATGGGTGGCTCATTTTGGAGCATGATGAAACAGAAATTTTACCAGATCGTGAAGGAATTCTTCAGAAATTCCGCGAAAAGCAATTTGGTAAGGCTAAAGTTAGTTTTTATCGTTTACAAATAGCAAATGATAATGCTGAGGAGGGGACAGCTTGCGAATAGCGGTCTGTACAGGGAGTTTTGATCCGGTAACGAATGGACATGTGGATATATTTGAAAGAACTGCTTTATTATTTGACAAAGTCGTTGTAGCAGTTTTCGAAAATCCACAAAAAAAGCCTCTTTTTTCGACAAGTGAAAAAATGGAAATGATTCGTAAATCAGTGGCTCATATCCCAAACGTGGAAGTGGATAGTTTTAATGGATTGTTAAGCGAATATATGCGAAGTCATAATTATTCAGTAGTAGTACGGGGATTGAGAGCTTTCATTGATTTTGAATATGAATTTCAGAGAGCATTGTTGTTAAAGCAAATTGCTCCTGAACTAGAAACAATGTTTATGATGACAAACAATAAAATGTCTTTTATTAGTTCATCGGGAGTAAAAGAACTTGCTACTTTTGGTGGTGATATTACGAAGATGGTTCCCAGTGAAATCGTCGAAACAGTTCTTGAGCGTATAAGGAGGAAATGACCAATGCAAGATAATCAATGGAAAACAAAAGCAATCGGTCGTATTCAGGAGTTAATTCTGGAGATTGATGATTTGATGGAAAATAGTAAAAGAATTCCATTAACAGATAATCGCTTGATCAATGAAATTCAACTTCACAATTTACTGAGTGATATTCAAGATACATTGCCAGAAGAATTTGATGAAGTCGAAAAAATTATGAAAGAGCGCCAGCGAATTATCTCTGATGCGAAAGCAGAAGCTCAAGATCTTATGGAAAAAGCGAGAGCTTATGGTGAACGCTTGGTAAGTGAGCATCAAGTACTTCAACAAGCCAATGAAAAGGCGGGGCAAATTTTGCGTCAAGCTCAAGATGAGTCTGCTGAATTACAACGAAGCTCTTACTTATATGCTGAAGATGTATTTGGACGCTTAGAGGATAGTTTGGAGAGAGCTCTCCAAACGGTGCGACAAGGAAAAAATAATATACGGCCAACTAGTTATGATGGCTCGGTAGACGATGAAAGTGAGTTTATGGACTAATAGTGGAGTCAATCTTTTATTAGTTTTAGAGTTTGGGAAGAAAGAAATTTCTTCCTTATTTTCATTTAGTTTTAAATCTTTACGTGGGTCTTATGTGCATTTGCTGCACTGAAAGAGAAGTATTTCATTCTCAAGACATAAATATTTTGAAATTATAGGAGTGAGAAAACGTGAAAGTCTTGGTTATAAATTGTGGAAGTTCCTCATTAAAGTATCAATTAATGGATATGACCAATGAAGAGGTATTGGCGAAAGGGCTTGTTGAACGAATTGGAATTGAAGGATCAATTTTGATTCACCAACCAGCAGGGAAAGATAAGGTAAATATCGAAGAACCGATCCCAACTCATGTAAAAGCGATTCAAATGGTATTGGATGCGTTGATCAGTCCTGAACATGGAGTTATTTCAGGATTAAGTGAAATTGTTGCCGCTGGACACCGGGTTGCTCACGGGGGCGAACGTTTTAGTGATTCTGTTTTGATCACTGCGGATGTTCTAAGAGGAATCGAAGAATGTGTTGAATTGGCACCTCTGCATAACCCAGCAAATATCGCTGGAATCTCAGCTTGTTCTCAACTAATGCCAGGTGTTCCTCAAGTAGCAGTGTTTGATACTGCATTCCACAGCACAATTCCTCCTCATGCGTTTCTTTATGGACTTCCTTATGAAGCCTATGAAAAATATCATATCCGTCGTTACGGATTTCATGGGACAAGCCATAAATATATTGCCCAACAAGCTGCAGTGCTAATGGGAGATCATATGTCCAATCTGCGTATTATTTCTTGTCACCTTGGAAATGGAGCAAGTGTTTGTGCCATTAAATATGGTAAATCCATTGAAAATAGCATGGGTTTCACCCCTCTTCAAGGACTTGTTATGGGAACCCGTTGTGGCGATATCGATCCTGCAATTATTCCTTATTTAATGAGAAAAGAAAATATGTCTTCGGAAGAACTCAATGATTATTTGAATACCAAATCTGGAGTTTTGGGAATCTCTGGAATTTCTAGCGATTTTCGAGATATTGAAAATGCAGCTGCCGAAGGAAACGAGAGAGCTCAATTGGCTTTAGATGTTTATGTTCATAAAGTACGTAGCTATATTGGGAGTTATGCAGCTGTGATGGGTGGGGTTGATGCGATTGTATTTACCGCAGGCCTTGGTGAAAATTCGGCACTAATGCGAGACAAAATTTGTAATGGGTTAGAGTACTTGGGCACTCGGATCGACCTAGAGCGAAACAATATTCGTGGTGTAGCGCGTGAGATCAGTGTTGCGAATTCTAAAGTTAAAATCTATACGATTCCAACCAATGAAGAAATTATGATTGCTCGTGATACTAAACGTATTTGCGGACCTTTAGTTTAATCGTTTGAAGAGAAAACTTGACAATAAGAGGTTTTCTTCCCTATAATGTAAAGGATTGGGGTGGGGATCGTGAAAATTGATTTACATCCTTTTTCAGGCCAAACTAGTGGTAATCTTGCATTTGAGTTTGTAAAGATTGATCCTACAGAGCGTTTATCTGAAAATGCTCAGTGGGTGAAAGAACTGTTACAAGTTCAAGGAGTTGCAGAAAATCAAGGCGGCCGGATTCTTCTTACCGGAAAAATTTCCTTTATTTTACAAGATCAATGTAATCGTTGTTTGGAAAAGTTTTCTAGAGTAGAAGAGGTAGCCTTTGAAGAAATTGTAACTGGCAGCGGAAAGAGTGAAGAACTGAAAATTGAAGATGATCAGATTGATATTAATTATTTGATTGAAGATTATTTGATGTTATCATTTCCTGCTCAACGCCTCTGTAAAGAAAATTGCCCCGGTTTGTGCTTTCATTGCGGTTGTGATTTAAATGTTACTAAATGCAATTGTGATAAGGAAAAGATAAATCCAAAATTTGAGAAATTGGCCATTTTGAAGAGAAATCTTTAAGGGTTCAAACTGATAAAGGAGGTGTCATTATGGCTGTACCAAAGCGTAAAATGTCTAAATCTCGCCGTGATAAACGTCGGGCCAATTGGAAATTGGAAGTTCCGGGATTGGTGGCTTGCCCACAATGTAAGGAATTAAAGATGCCTCATCGTGTGTGTTCCAATTGTGGTTCTTATAAAGGACAAATTGTTGTCGCAGTTGAATAGGAAAAGGCAAACCTTAAGGTTTGCCTTTTTTCTTGTCATAGTGGAATTTTTCTATTATAATAAGCCTTGTACTCTTATTAGTATCTGATCATAAAAATAGGTGATGAAATATGGCGAGCCGTAAAAAAACTGCAAGGCATAAATTGCTTTTAGAACGGGTAAAGAAAACACCATTTCTAACTGATGAGGAAATGGCAAACGAGTTAGGGGTCAGTGTGCCTACTATTCGCTTGGATCGTATCGAACTTGGTATTCCTGAATTGCGTGAGCGGATGCGTTCGATTGCTGAGAAAGCTCAATCTCAAGTGAAATCTCTTTCGACTACAGATGTAATTGGTGAGTTGCTGGAGCTTGAAAGAGGGGTGGCTGGGGTCTCGTTGATGACGATTACTCCAGATATGGTTTTTGAAAAAAATCAATGGGCAAAAGGGAATGAAGTATTTGCTCAAGCGAATTCTTTAGCCTTAGTTTTGGCTGATGCACCGATGGCTTTGACTGGTGTGGCAAATATCAAGTTTAAAGTTCCATTGCAAGTAGGTGATAAGCTGATTGCTCGAGGGAAAGTTGTGAGGACCCGGGGAAATAAGTATTTTATTTGGGTTCATACATATCGAGGAATGCAGGAAGTATTTCGAGGCAAGTTTATTGTAGTCGCAATAGAGAAGCCAACGGAGGGATAATGTGAAAATTGCGATTGATGTAATGGGAACTGATTTAGGTCCAGAGCCAATAGTTTTAGGTGCACTTGCAGCAAGCCAAAAGCATTCTTGTAGTCTTGTACTTGTTGGTGATGAAGTGCAAATCAATGAGATTTTAAAGAGACACCCAGGAAACTATCCAACTATTGAAGTTTATCATGCAAGCGAAGTGATCGAAATGTGTGATTCGCCAAGCGAAGGATTGCGAAAGAAAAAGGATTCTTCGGTTGTTGTTGCCAGTCGATTGGTAAAAGAAAAATATTGTGAAGCAGCGGTCTGTCCAGGTAGCACTGGCGCAGCAGTCGCAGCAGCGTTATTGATTATTGGTCGAATTCCGGGTGTAGAGAGAGCTGCGATCGCAACTCCGATTCCAAGTGCATCTGGAACGACTGTGTTGTTAGATTCTGGAGCGAATGTAGATAGTAAACCGCGACATTTATTGCAAGCCGCTATGATGGGGTCTTTGTATGCTCAATTAATATTTGGCATAACCTCCCCAAGGGTTGGCTTGTTGAATGTAGGTGAAGAAAAATCCAAAGGAAATGAGCAAACCAAAGCAACTTTTCCGTTGTTAAGCTCTTGTAAGGAAATCCATTTTATTGGTAATGTGGAAGGTCGAGACTTAACAAATGGGTCAGTAGATGTAATGGTTTGTGATGGGTTCATTGGTAATATCGCTTTGAAGCTCGGTGAAGGATTGGCAAGTTTTATGTTTCAATTGATTAGAGATGGAATCTCAAATGCGGGATTTTTATCTAAAATTGGGGCGTTGCTTCTCAAACCAGCTTTTAAATTGATTAAGAAAAGAATTGATTCATCCGAATATGGCGGTGCACCTTTGCTTGGAGTTGATGGCGGATTTATTATTTGCCATGGCAGCTCTGGGGCTTATGCGATTGAAAATGCGATTCGAGTCGCTGTTGAATTTGTAGAGCAAGATGTAGTTAAGAAAATTCGTGAGAGTTTGGAAAGAGAGGGGCCCGATTGTGATAGCTAAAAATATAGGCGCTGGAATTTTAGGAATGGGTATGTATGTACCTGAGCGCCTTGTTACAAACGACGATCTTGCAAGTATTGTTGATACAAATGATGAGTGGATTTATAGCCGTACGGGCATGAAAGAGCGTTATTTTGCTTCTGAGGGTCAAGCCACATCTGATTTGGCAATTGAAGCTGGAAAAAGAGCTCTGGCGGATGCCAATATGAGTGCCGAAGAACTGGATTTAATTATTGTTGCTACTTGTACAAGCGACCATATTTGTCCATCAACTGCTGCTCTTGTCCAGCATGGACTTGGTGCGGTGAATGCGGGTGCTTTTGATATTTCTGCTGCTTGTTCTGGCTTTGTTTACTCTTTTACTGTAGCAAGCCAAATGATTATAAGCGGTCTTTATAAAAAAATATTAGTAATTGGTGCAGAAGCGATGTCTAAATTTTTGAATGAAGAAGATCGAGGTACTTTGATTTTATTTGGTGATGGTGCAGGTGCAGCAATTGTAGGAGAAGTTGAGTCTGGGTATGGGTATTTGAGCAGTCACCTCGGTGCAGATGGTTCGGGTCGAGATAGTATTTATATCCCAGCTGGAGGTAGCCGAGAACCTCTCACTCAGGATGTGCTGGAGAAACGACGACAATTTTTCACAATGAGTGGGACTGATGTTTTTAAATTTGCAGTGAAAATGATGGGAGAAACCGCCAAGAAAACAATGGAAAAAGGAAATTTGCAACCGGAAGATATTAGCATGCTAATACCTCATCAAGCAAATATGCGGATCATACAGGCTTCGGCAAAGCGACTAGGATTGCCAGATGAAAAAGTTTATGCAAATATTCATAAATATGGAAATACCTCAGGAGCTTCGATACCAATTGCTTTATGTGAAGCGCGAAATGAAGGCAGGATAAAAGAGGGCGATATTCTACTATGTGTAGGATTTGGTTCTGGATTGACTTGGGCTGGATGTGCGATGCGATGGGGAAAGGGAGGAAAACAAGTTGATTAATAGTAAAATTTGCAGTCTTTTGAATATTGAGTATCCAATTCTCCAAGGTGGTATGGCTTGGGTGGCTACAGCAGAGCTCGCAGCAGCAGTTTCGGAGGCAGGGGGCTTGGGAGTTATTGGCGCAGGGCATATGCCGCCAGATGCTTTACGAGCTGAAATCCACAAGTTGAAAACCTTAACTCAAAAGCCTTATGGGGTTAATGTCATGTTGATGTCTCCTTTTGTAAAGGAAGTTATGCAAGTTGTTGTCGAAGAAAGAGTTCCAGTTGTTACAACTGGTGCTGGGAATCCAGCTGAATACATAGCCGCATTAAAAGAAATTGGCTCAAAAGTTATTCCAGTAGTTGCTTCGGTTGCTTTAGCGAAACGACTAGAAAGAACCGGAGTTGATGCATTGATTGCTGAAGGTCATGAAAGTGGCGGTCATATTGGGCAAGTCACCACAATGGCACTCGTACCTCAAATTGCAGATGCAGTCAAATTACCTGTGATTGCTGCAGGTGGTATTGCAGATTCGAGAGGCTTTGTTGCCGCTTTGGCGCTAGGTGCGGAAGCAATTCAAATCGGAACTCGTTTTGTTACTTCAAAAGAGTGCACAGCTCATGAAGATTACAAGTTAGCAATTATTAAAGCCAAAGATCGTTCGACTGTGTTGACTGGGATTAGTACAGGTCACCCAGTTCGGGTGATTGAAAATCAATTGACTCGTGAGTTTGAACAAATGGAAAAAAATCAAGTAGATCCAGCTGAAATTGAAAAAATGGGTGCTGGTCGATTGCGATTAGCTGTTCGAGAAGGCGATACCAAAAATGGCTCTGTAATGGCTGGTCAAATTGCTGGATTGATTACTGAAATCCAAACTGTGAAAGAGATTATAGATGATCTGGTATCGGGTGTACCCACGGTTATTGCGAGTCTTGGAAAAAGAGTCTAATAAAGGAACTTCGACATTGATAAAGGGGGAATTAATCATGAAAAAAGCTATGGTGTTTCCTGGTCAAGGATCACAGGTTATTGGAATGGGGAAAGAACTCTATGAGCGCTATGAGGTTGTTAGAAATATTTTTAAAGAGGCTGACGAAGCGACTGGCGTTTCGATTACGAAGTTATGTTTTGAAGGACCAGACGAAGAGCTTCGGAAAACTGAAAATACTCAGCCTGCGATTCTAACTGTAAGTGTTGCCTGTCAAAGGATTCTTGCAGAAGAGGGCATTTTACCTGATCTTGTGGCTGGGCATAGCCTCGGCGAGTATTCGGCGTTGGTTGCTGCTGGAGTAATCACTTTTGCAGAAGCTGTTGG
>JAGOHU010000183.1 GCA_017995975.1 Negativicutes bacterium | reverse complement strand
CCCGCTTTACCGACTTTTAATTTCGCTTTTGTTCCTAAAGCTTTCGAAATGCGATCTTCCAGATCAGCCTCATGAACCTCTCGTTCAACTGGTTGAGCCACTTTATTCAGGGGCTTTTTCTTCATCAATTCTTCCACACTACGAGCACTCAATCCTTCATCTGCAATCCGAATTGCAATCGCAGTCTGGGCTTTTTCGTCTTGAATCGCCAAAAGAGGTCTGACTTGCCCAGGAGTTAATTTGCGATCGATCAAAAAGCGTTGTACCGATGGAGCCAATTGAAGAAGTCTCAGAGTATTGGCAACTGCAGGACGACTTTTGCCCATCCGCTCAGCCAACTGCTCTTGAGTATATTCAAATTCTTCGGACAATCTTTTGTAGGCCACCGCTTCTTCGATTGGATTGAGATCATCCCTTTGTAAATTTTCTACCAGAGCAATTTCACTCATTTGCTTATCTGTATAATCTCGAACTACTGCTGGAACGGTCTTTTCGCCTGCCAAGGTAGAAGCTCTGCAACGACGTTCTCCCGAAACCAACTCGTAACCCTCTTCAAGCTTCCGTAGCACTACTGGTTGAAGTACTCCAAAGTGCTTAATTGAGTCAGCCAGTTCTTTTAATTTATCCGGATCAAAATGCTGACGAGGTTGATATCGATTGGGCACAATTTGAGCGATCTGGATTTTTTCAACCGATTCACCAGGCCGAACTTCTTGAATCGCTGATGGCAGAAGAGCCCCCAGTCCTCGACCTAAACCTTTTTTTCCACTACTTTTCATGCTGGGATAGCACCTCCTTCGCAAATTGATCATAAACTTCTGCACCCTTGCTGTTTTTATCATATCGGCTGATGGGTACTCCATAACTTGGAGCCTCCGACAATCTCACTGTCCGAGGGATAACAGTCTCATAAACCTTCGTTCCAAAATGCTGACGAGCTTCTGCTACTACCTGATTAGCCAGATTGGTTCGTCCATCAAACATGGTCATCAAGACCCCTTCAAGAGCCAACTTCGGATTAAAAGCCTGCTGAATCAAAGCAATCGTATTCATCAATTGTCCAATTCCTTCCATGGCATAAAATTCACATTGCAAAGGAATTAAAACCGAATCAGCCGCCACAAGACCATTAATTGCCAACAAGCCTAACGAAGGAGGACAATCAATAATAATATAATCAAACCGTACAGACACTTTTTCCAAAGCATTTTTCAGTAAAAATTCTCGATTTTCCACATCCACCATCTGGATTTCTGCTCCCGCTAAATCAACAGTAGCCGGCAATATACTCAATCGTTCCACATCGGTTGGAAGAATGGCACCACGAGCGGACATCCCTTCCAAAAGAACTTCATATAAACTCGAACGAAGAGCTGATTTTTCGATTCCCAATCCACTGGAACTATTTCCTTGGGGATCCAAATCAACGATCAAAACTCGTTTACCCAAATCGGCTAATGCGGCAGATAAATTCACTGAAGTCGTAGTTTTACCTACACCACCCTTTTGATTTGCTATGGCAATTACTTTTACCAATCCATTCTCCCCCTTTGCCTTTTCCAAAACGATAAAAAACCGTAACTAGCTTATAATTCCATAAAGAACGAAAAAAATCCTTTTTTTATCGACCTCTTTCTATCTTTTTATTTCTTTTTAGAGAAAATTCAAGGGTTCGAAAAAGGACTTTTCCTTCAATCAGTCGAAATGGTAGAAAGTTAAATGAAAAAGAAATGCTTCGTTATGCTAGCCAACAGGATCATCAAAAAATGATCCTCAAAGTTATCGGTCTTTATAAAAAAACAAATACCCTATTAGGAGGTGATCAACATGCAGATTTATCGACCTCGTCTCACCCATTTAAATGAAAAAGAAGTGCTTCGTTATGCTGGCCAACGGGATCATCAAAAAATGATTCTCGGGGATTTGAAGAAAGCTTGTAGAGAAGCTTTACTATTAGCTCAACCTCAATGCACTTGGAATATTTACGACTATGATGAAGACAATTTTTCTATCCTGACCCCCACAGGGTCTTTCCCCCTTAGCAGTGAAATCCTGAGAAATCATCTGCAAGGCTGTCATCAAATTGTCGTCCTTGCTGTAACAATCGGAGCTCAGCTTGAAGATCAAGTAGACGCCAATTTTTCATCGGGTCAATACACCCAAGCATTACTTTTAGATGCAGCCGGTTCCACCGCAGTGGAAGCCACTGCCAATCAGGTAAATCAGGCAATTAATGCCCAACTAAGCAAGCTCGGCTTTTTCACTTTAGCTCGCTTTAGCCCAGGCTATGGGGACTGGGATTTGGCGATCCAATCAGAACTTCTCCCTCTGACTGGTGGTGCTGCGATTGGCATGACCGTCACCGAGTCTTCCATGCTAGTTCCTCGTAAATCAATCACCGCAGTGATCGGTGTCCATCCGGAATGGCTTCGCAACTTCCCAAAGGATTCTTTAAATGACGCCATCCAATGTAATTTATCTAATTGTCTTGCAAGAAGGAGTAGTAAAGTATGATTTTGTTTTTCGACGGAGCCATGGGCACTCGATTGCAGTCCCTTGGACTTTCTCCTAGTGAATGCCCAGAGCTTTGGAATCTGACTCGCCCAAATGATATCATTCAGGTTCAAAAAGAGTATGTCCAAGCAGGAGCCGATATTTTAGAATCCCACACCTTCGGAGCCCATCCCATCAAATTGGCTGCTTATGGGCTAGAAGATCAAGCCGAAGAATTTGTAACAGCCGCTGTAAAAAATGCTAAAATTGCCGCCAACGGCAAAGCCAAAGTAGCCGGTTCCTCGGGTCCGATCGGTAAATTGATTTTTCCTCTTGGGGATCTTTCTTTTGAAGATGCTTATGATGGCTACTATCGAATCGTCAAAGCCATGGCCCAAGCTGGTGCAGACCTCATTCTTTTTGAAACCTTTATCGACCTTCAAGAAATGCGAGCCGCCCTCTTAGCCGCAAAGGCCGCCTGTGATCTGCCAGTCTTTTGTCAGATGACCTACGAAGCAAATGGTCGCACCGTCACTGGCACCGATCCAGCCACAGCCGCAATTGTCCTTGATAAATTAGGCGCTTCCGTCATTGGGGCCAATTGTTCCCTCGGCCCAGAGCAACTCTTAGAAGTAGTCAAAACCTACCATCAATATACAGAAAAACCAATCTCCATCCAGCCCAATGCAGGCTTACCAATCTTCCAAAATGGGGAAACCATTTTCCCAATGACTCCCCAAGAAATGGCTCATTGGGCACCCAAATTGATCGAAGCTGGTGCTTCCTATCTAGGTGGTTGTTGCGGTACCACACCCATACATATCACCGCTATGAAAGAAGCCTGCCAAAACCAGATCCCACCGACAGCAAAACAGCCCGCAGGACTCTGGCTGGCCTCCCGAACCCGCAACCTCCCCTTAGGTCACCAATTTGCTCCCCGATTGATCGGAGAACGAATCAATCCTACTGGAAAAAAAGCTCTGGCTCAATCTCTGCGAGATGGGAATCTTTTAATGGTCAAACGAGAAGCTCTCACCCAAATCGATAAAGGGGCTGAGTTACTCGATGTAAATCTAGGGGTACCTGGTCTTGATATCACCGAGCTTATGGCTACAGTAATCACCGAGCTTTCTTCTATGGTCGATACTCCTTTAGTCATTGAT
>JAGOHU010000182.1 GCA_017995975.1 Negativicutes bacterium | reverse complement strand
GATCTAAATAAACAACATCAAAAACATTTGCCTCTTGAGTCTGACTATACTCAGTAAATTCCAACTGCTTGATCTCAATTCGGTGAGCCAACTCAGCAAGAAATTCCTCACCGCCATGGCGAATCATTCCTAAAGAAAAATCCACAATGGAGAAAATCGCTTTTGAGCCTTCCAAAGCGACAATTTTGCCTGTCGCCCCCACTGCCCAAGCAGCCAAGAGCGCATCAGTGCCTAGACCCAAGGTTCCATCAAGCACTCGCATGCCTTCCTCAATGCCACTTACTTCAAGAAAACGATCATTCTCTTTATTGCACACTTTTTGAAGTCGTAAGGCGCCAATATTTAAATGAAAATGTAACGGACTATCCAGTTGATTGGGATCATAAAGGATTGGATACCCTTCCTCAAAAATCACAATACTCGTCGGATTAAATTCTGCGATCATTCTTTCAAAGCTACGCTCATTACGCTCAACAAAGAATCCACCATAACAATTTTTAAATTCTTCAGCTTTAAGCAAATCCAACGCTTTTTCTTTACGGGTTGTAGTAATCAGAGGAAAAAATTCTTCCCTCATATTCGTTTAAACATCTTCGCCAAATCATTTAAGGTCATTCGAATCACTACCGGTCTACCGTGAGGACAAGTATAGGGATTTTCAGTCCTTTGAAGCTGATCCAACAAACTATGAATTTCTTCCATATGAAGCGATTGATTGCCTTTTAGCGCAGCCTTACACGATCTCATATGACCGACCGAATGAAGGATATAATCACTCATACCACCAGCTGGCTCTTCACTCATATGACCTACCAATTGACGGATAAATTCTTCCGCCTCTTTTTCTCCTAAAAACAAGGGACTTTCTTCAATCCGTAGCATAGTCGGCCCAGCCGAAGAAAGCTTCCAGCCCAGAGAGCTTAGCTCTTCTTCTCGACTTAGAAGTAGCTCAATTTCGCTTTCATCCAGTTGGATGATCCAATCTGTCAAAAGGACCTGGCCTGCTTGCTTCTGATTCCTATTCATCAATTGATCAAATAAAATTCGTTCATGAGCAGCGTGCTGGTCAATTAAGATTAGTTCCCCTTGAGTCCGAGCGATGATATAGGTCTCTCCCACTTGTCCCAAAGGCTGAATTTTCCAATCCGAAGTCTCAGCAATCTCTTCCTCAAAAAAAGAAACCGAAGCCCCCAATTCTTCTATCACTTCCCCAACCTGCTGCACAGGAGCTCTACGACTATCCAAAGATTCCATCTCGATAGGATTCCCATCTCGAACTGGCTTGGCCGGTTCTTCACCCCAAAGCCGATCCTCTTTTGTCCGCCCTGCTTCTAGGGTTTTATGAAATTCCTCCCACACAGGCTTGGCGATCGGTTGCCCCTTTTTTGTTGGAGTGGCCCCATAAGAGGCACCTGATTCTTTGACCTGAAATGAAAATCCAGAAGTGGTAGTATATTCTCGCGGAAAATTCGAATTGATCCCTTCAAAGCTCGGCAAAGCACTCCCACTACTTAAAGCGTCCTGAATGGCCCGCCGCACAATACGAAAAATATCTTTATCATTTTTAAAGCGAATCTCGGTTTTCTGAGGATGAATATTAATATCCAAAGTAGAAGGATCCAGTGTCAAATTCAAAATCACAAAAGCAAAACCACTTCGAGGCATCATACTCTCATAAGCCTGACTTACTGCTTGAGATAGCATTCCACTTTGAATCCACCGACCATTAATAAAAAAATATTGATGAGCCCGATTGGACTTCACCAAAGTCGGTTTGCCTACCAGTCCCTTCACACCACCTTCTGGCGACTCCCGATCCACTGGTAAAAGCTCCGCTTCAACATCCCCACCAAATAAGGACCCAGCCGCACTATGAAGGCTCAACTCACCTTGAGTAAAGAGAGTCCGCTTCCCTTCCACTTCCAAAAGAAAGGATACATCTGGCCGAGCCAAAGCAAAGCGAGTCATCATCTCACTAATCGCTCGGTGCTCTGCACTATCAGACTTCATAAATTTTTCCCGAGCTGGCATATTGTAAAAAAGCTCTTCCACTTGAATTGTAGTACCCAACTCAGCCCCAGCTGGCTCATCACGAAGAGTCTCACCGCCTCGCACTTCCAAGACGTGGCCCAAAGTGGCATCCGCAGTACGACTGGTGATCGTTACCCGCGATACTGCCGCAATACTTGCTAAAGCCTCACCACGAAATCCTAAAGAAAATAATTGATCCAAATCCTCAATCTTTCTCAATTTGCTGGTAGCATGACGAAGAATCGCCATGGGAAGCTCCTCGGGTATCATCCCTTGGCCATCATCGCTGACTTTCAAAAGCTTCCTGCCGCCACCACGCACTTCTACTCGGATTCTTTTTGCTCCTGCATCCAAAGAATTCTCGATCATTTCTTTCAGTGCATTCGCCGGTCGTTCTACCACTTCTCCCGCCGCAATTTGGTTGGCAGTCAATTCATCTAGCAATTGAATTTTTGATTGAGTTGTCATTTTTTCCCTTCTTCCCGTGCCGCTTGTTGATAAAGTTTGTATAAAGCTTGCATCGCCTCCATAGGAGTCAGCTTTTCCGGCTCTAACCGCAAAATCTCCTGCCGAAAATCAGTGGCAAAAAGAGATTCCATGTTCAGCACTTGCTTCGCCCGATGGGATAGTCCTTGATCTTCCAATTCAATTAAAAGCTCTCTTGCTCTTTCCAGTACCGTCGAAGGAAGACCGGCCAGCTCAGCCACATGAATCCCATAGCTTCGATCGGCCCCACCTGGTACAATGCGCCTTAAAAACAATACCTGATTTCCTTTTTCCTGAACTGCCACCGAATAGTTAGCCCCTCTCGGTAAGGAATCACCGAGCTCAGTCAATTCATGATAATGAGTGGCAAATAAAGTAAAGGCACTAATCTTCTGATGAATGTACTCGGCCACCGAGCGAGCAATACTCATGCCATCAAAAGTACTGGTTCCTCTGCCGACCTCATCCAGAAGGATCAAGCTATTTTCTGTACCATGCTGGAGGATATGAGCCACTTCATTCATTTCCACCATAAAAGTACTCTGGCCAGTCGCCAAGTCATCACTCGCACCAATACGAGTGAAAATACGGTCTAGTGGGGCAATTTCTGCCACTTTAGCTGGCACAAAGCTTCCTGCTTGAGCCATCAGCACAATCAGGGCTATTTGGCGCATATAAGTCGATTTACCAGCCATATTTGGCCCAGTCAGGATGATCAATTCTTGATTTTTATGATTGAGCTCCGCATCATTGGGGACAAAAGAAGTCCCTTTGATCAGACGCTCTACTACGGGATGCCGAGATTCCTTCAGATAAAGCCCAGCTTCCGACCGCAAAGTGGGCTGGCAATAATCATAGCGAGCTGCAGCTTCTGCAAAAGATTGAAGCATATCTAAAAGAGCCAAATAACGAGCAGTACTCATAATCTCGGCCACAGATTTTTTCACCGCATCCTTGATCTGTTGAAAAAGGTGAGTCTCCAACCGATTGAGCTTCTCTTGAGCTCCTAATATTTTATTTTCAAAAGTCTTTAATTCTTCTGTGATAAACCGCTCTGCATTCGCCAAAGTCTGCTTGCGTACATATTCAACTGGTGCTAGAGCCGCACTCCCCTTGCTGATCTCAATATAGTAGCCGAAAACTTTATTG
>JAGOHU010000181.1 GCA_017995975.1 Negativicutes bacterium | reverse complement strand
AATAGCACCTATAAAAACTGCGGATAACAAAATAATTGAATCCCGATAGTTTTTCAAAATTGACATACTTATCTTCTCCTTTATAGTTTGATACACTCTTCACATAATATACGACCTAGGACCTTAATTCTCCTTTAAATTCTTTTTGAATTGCTTCAATTATATTTTGGATTAAAGGCTCAATGTCTTTTTCCTCAAGAGTACGTTCTGAATCTTGGAATCGCAAAGAAAATGCCATACTCTTTTTACCCTTTTCAAGATTTTCACCTTGATAGACATCAAATAGTTCACATTCTTTTAACAACTCATTTGTACTAGCTAAAATTAAACTTTGGACTTTATTCGAATTCACTTCTTCTGGTAATACAAAAGCTAAATCTCGGTATACTGAAGGAAGTCTACCAAAAATTTTATATTTTCTTATGGGGAGCGCTACAACTTCTACTTCACTTAAGTTTAGCTCAAAATAATAAGTTGGTGATAGAATATCCATATTTTGCTGTACCTCTGGGTGAATTTCACCAATCCAGCCAATACATTTACCTTTAAAATAAATCACCGCAGTTCGTCCGGGATGAAGTGCTGGGTGAGTTTCGGGTAAAAATTCGATATCAGTCAATCCAAGCTTTTGAATAAGAGTTTCACAAATACCCTTCATAAAATAAAAATCAACTTTTGAAGGTTTTTGGTTCCACCCAGTTGCGACACTCTCACCAGTAGCTACTGCTGAAATCATTAAATTTTCTGTAGGTAATTCTTTAATTGGTAGTGATTTGGGTAAAAATACCCTAGCTACTTCAAAGAATTTTAATACTGAACGTTTTTGAGCTTGATTTTTTTGTAAAGTGACCAGCAAATCCCCTAGTAGTGTGGTTTTCATATGAGATAGCTCATCTACAATTGGATTGAAAACTGGAATCATTGAATTTTCATCTAATTGTAATTTTTTCATCATCTCTGGATAAGTAAAGCTAAAATGAACACATTGGTTAAACCCAAGTTCGGCCATAAAATCTGTGGTTTTACGCTCTACTTGAGAAAGTTTGGGCAATTGTACTACTTCGGAAGTACTGACTGGTAAAGTAGCCGGAACGTTATCAAATCCGTAAATTCGAATAATTTCTTCTGCTAAATCTTCAAAAATAGTAATATCGGTTCGCCAGCTTGGAGGGGTAGTGATCCATTCTTGATCAGTGCCTTTTTCGACTGTACAGCCCAAGCGACTCAGAATATCAGTCATAGAAGCTTCAGGTACATTAACTCCTAAAAATTGATTAATTTTTTCTACGGTATAACTAATTTTAGGAGATTGAACTGTTTTTTCTTTCACATCAATGTAACCAGTAGCAATTTTCCCTGCTCCCATTTCTTGAAGCAATTGAGCCGTTCTAAGCACCGCTAGTTCAATTCGTTGTTGGTCAATTCCACGTTCAAAGCGACTCGAAGCATCCGAGCGCAATCCTAAAGCTCGACTCGTTTTTCGAATACTTGGTCCATGGAAAGCGGCACCTTCAATCACAATATTTGTTGTATTACCAGTTACTTCTGAGTGAAGACCACCCATAACTCCAGCGACACCAACAGCTTTTTCGGCATCCGCAATAACAAGCATCTCGGAAGTCAATTTTCGTT
Source organism: Negativicutes bacterium (assembly GCA_017995975.1). GTDB lineage: Bacteria > Bacillota > Negativicutes > JAGOZY01 > JAGOZY01 > JAGOHU01. The sequence goes on along the minus strand of JAGOHU010000181.1, from coordinate 2,038 downwards.
CTTTTTCATCTAAAGTAATAATTATTTCGTCGGCCTTTGCCCTTCGAGCAATAAGAGTTTTTCCCACCAATTGATCTAAATCATAAGCATGAAGAGGCTGACCCATCTCCATCATCACATAATTAGTCACATCTACCACATTATTAATTGATCGAAGTCCAATGGATTGGAGAGCTTGTACAAGCCACAAAGGAGAAGGACCAACTTGAATATCTGTCATTACTTGTCCTACAAAGCGACTACATAAATCTGGCGCATCAATTTTGATCGAAATTTCTTTTGAACTTTCAATTCTGGTATATTCTTCGATTATAATCGCCGGAGTTTTTAATTCACTCTCGGTTAATACTGCGATTTCTCTAGCTAGTCCAACCATTGAAAAGCAATCCGCCCGATTGGCAGTTAGCTCAAACTCATAAACTGCCGAATCCAACCCCATTGCAGTTAAATAATCATCTCCAGGGATTGTTTCAGAGTGGGCGATCAAAAGTCCACCTTTACTTTCCTCGGATTCCAATTTGCTATCTAAACAAAGCTCAGTGGCCGAACAAAGCATCCCAGGTGACTCAATCCCTCGAAGAACCGCTTTCTCAATTTTTTGTCCAGTTGGTAACTCACTACCTGGTTGAGCCCAAAATAGCTTATCTCCTACTTTCATATTGGATGCTCCAGTAATCACTCGGTGATCAGTTTGTCCATCCCAGATGGTTGCAACAGAAAGTTTATCCGCATCTGGATGTTTCTCTAATTGCTTCACTTCTACAGCAATTACATTTTTCAATCGTAAATCAGGAGAAGTGGTATTTTCGACGGGAGTACCAATTCGGGTCAGTCTCTCGGCCAATTCATCTACAGGCCATGAGATATCTACATAATTAGCTAGCCATTTAATTGATCCATTCATATACTTCTCTCCTTAAAACTGCTCTAAAAAGCGCAGATCATTTTCATAAAATAAGCGGATATCATTGATTTTAAGACGCAACATGGCAATTCGTTCCACTCCCATACCAAAAGCAAAGCCAGTCATTTCTTTTGAGTCATAACCATTTGCCTCAAGCACATTGGGATGAACCATTCCAGAGCCGAGAATTTCGAGCCATCCAGTGTGGGAACATACACGGCATCCTTCGCCTTGGCACATTACACAAGAAATATCCACTTCGGCACTAGGCTCAGTAAAAGGAAAAAAACTAGGTCGGAGACGGACCGTAATCTCATCACCAAATATGGTCTTACAAAATGCTTCGAGTGTACCTTTCAAATCAGCGAAAGTGATTCCCTTACCCACAACGAGCCCTTCTACTTGATGGAACATCGGTGAGTGGGTCGCATCATAGTCCCGGCGAAATACTTTGCCTGGAGCAATAATACGAACTGGGGTATTTGGCGGTAAGTTACTTAGAGTCCGCGCTTGTACTGGTGAAGTATGGGTACGAAGTAAAATCGGTCCATCAATAAAAAAAGTATCTTGCATATCCCGAGCCGGATGATCTTTTATAAAGTTTAGACGGTCAAAATTATATTCTTCCAACTCCATCTCAGGACCATTTGCAATACTAAACCCAAGCCCAAAGAAAATGTCCTCAATATCTCGTAAAGTTTGGACAATCGGGTGCATTTTACCTAGTGTAGTAGGTGTTCCTGGTAACGTAACATCAATCGTTTCGGTACTTAATTTTTTCTGTATTTCATCGCTTTTAAGTTGCTCTTGCTTTTGATCCAATAGCATTGTAACTTCTTCTTTGGCCGAATTAATCCATTCTCCAACTTTAGGACGTTCCTCTGCTGGTAATCCACCCAAAGTTCTTAAAATAAGAGTTAATTCACCTTTCTTACCGAGAAATTCCACCCGGAAGTTTTGAAGTTCTTTCAAGTCGACAGTTTGAGCAATTTGTTCCTTTGCCTTGGTCACAATTTCATTAATCTTGCTTTGCATGAACTTACCTCCTATTTTTAGATAAATAAAAAAACCTCACCCCACATAGGGGCGAAGTTCTATTCGCGGTACCACCCTGATTTATACTCAAACACTTTA
>JAGOHU010000039.1 GCA_017995975.1 Negativicutes bacterium | reverse complement strand
TTTCAAAATTGCACTTACTTGCAACTGTCTCAGCAGTTTTTCGTGCTCTTTGCAAATCAGAACTATATACCTTAGACCACTGAATATTTTTCAATTTTTCTGCCAATTTTTCTGCTTGATCAAGTCCTGTATTATCCAGACCGATATCTTTCGAGCCTTGATATCTCTTTTGCTTATTCCATTCGGTTTGCCCATGTCGCACCAGATAGATTTTCACTATTTTCACATCCTTTTATCAGTTGGAGCATTATATGCATATTCTACTTGAGCTTGAGCAAATGTAGCAATATCGTGTATCGTACGGACAGCCGCATCGATTAGTGTAAAGCCCAAAGCAGAGCTCAATCCACCATCTCCAATCATTCCAATACGCATCCCTTTTTCAAGCCCGATTTCAGCAAGCATCTCTTGCTTTTCGCTAGTTTCTCCATCTCGAGAAGAGACAAAGTATTCGATTACAATCGGGTTCACTTCTTTCGCTAAGATGCCGACAAGCCAACTTGCTGGACCATCAAGCATTAAAAGTATTTTATGGGTTGCTGCTTTTTGATATAAATTAACCAAAAAATCAATTTGTTGCCCTTGATCACAATTAAAACCAGAAAATTTTCGGTTTTTAACTTGATCCCAGATTGTCATAATTTCCTCTTCCGACCAGTCTGGTAGTGCAATACCAATCATGTTGATTTTTTCAGTGACAAGCTTTTCAATTACTTGCTCTACTTGCACGTCTTGGTGATCCTCTAGAGAAGAAATGTGTATTAGTGTAGCTTGAGCAAATTCGGTTAAAGCTTTCAAACTTTTCGACGGCTCTTGATGAGAAATACAAATCATTGCCTTATTTAAATAATCAGGAATTACCTTTTCTTGGGCTCCAGCAGCTTGAACTACCATTTTTTCAAGAGATGCAAAGCTCCCGACGGGCTTAATCAAATTATCCAAATGATTTTGAGTCTGTTTTTTTATATTATTATCCAATTCTTGGATACTCTCTTTTATTTTCATATTTCTCCACCCCATTCTATATTCCTTGTGAAGCCAGCCCCACTAGCACAATAAAAATAATTAATTCGCTACTTTCGGTAATTGCACCGTAACAATCTCCAGTCAGACCTTTTAGCTTTGCTGAAAGCCAAAAAGCCACTCCCAATCCACTTAAGATTCCAATAATTGAAATAATCATCAGAATATCCGGTGAAAACTTCATTAATCCAACTAAAAAAATTAAAATCATCAGTAACGTCGCAAAAGAAAAACTTCCCCAACTAGAATAATTGGAAAACATTCCACCTAATCCTTCTTTTCGTGCATAAGGAAATAGTGTAACCCCTCCTGCCATCAGCCAACGAGAAAGAACTGGAGTAAAAAGAAGCACCGGTACGAGCATTAATTCAGGTAGATTTCCTAAAAAAATGACCCGAATAAGCAAAGCTACAGCTCCAGCAAGCACACCAAATGCACCGCTTCGGCTATCTTTCATGATCTCCAGCATTTGCTCTCGAGGGCGACCAGAAAATACCCCATCAGCCACATCCATCAAGCCATCATAACAAATCGCACCTGCCCAGAAAAAATGAGAGAGCAAAAGTAATACTCCTAGGGGTAATCCTGAAAAATATGGGCTACAAATCCACAAAACGAAAATATCTCCCAAACCAATACACAAGCCTACTAAAGGAAACCATTTTACACTTCGGCCAAATCCATCTTCTTCCCATTTTTTTTGAGGCCACAAGCGAATTCGGCTCAAAAATTGGAGTCCCGTAATAAAGTCATTCAAATGATTCATTGATACTCCTCGGCCAAGTTAGCCTGGTATACTTTTAAAATCCCATCAAGAATATGAGCTACCAAAGCGGCTCCCGTTCCCTCACCCATCCGCATTCCCATATTAATCACTGGGGGTAAGTTCAACTTTTCGAGCATTTTTGCATGAGCTGGCTCAGCAGAAAGATGGGAACCAATCATATAGTCCCGACAAGTAGGCTCTAAGTGACTTGCAATCAAAGCAGCAGCAGTAGCAATATATCCGTCAACAAGAACAGTCACATGCTGGCGGGCTGCTCCTAGAACCACTCCTGCCAAGGCCCCAATTTCATAACCACCAACTTTTGAAAGTACATCTAAAGGGTCTAGCGGATTCGGTTGATTTATTTCCAACCCTTTAGCTACAATATTTTTTTTTATTTGCAAACGATCGTCCCCTACTCCAGTCCCACGTCCTGTAGCTTCTTCGGCAGTTAATCCACAAAAAGCCGCTGCAACTGCTGCACTTGAAGTAGTGTTACCGATTCCCATTTCAGCAAGTACAAAAAGACCATAGCCTTCCTTGACCTTTTCTTCTGTCAACTCCATACCGATTAAAATTGATTCAACTGCTTGCTCTCGAGTCATTGCAGGACCTTGAGTGAAAGCCTTTGTACCCCAATCAATTTTTCGATGATTCATTCCCTCGAAAGAAGACATATCAAAATTCATTCCTACATCGGTGACCACTACATCCATCGCAGCATGTCTTGCCATCGCATTGGCTGGAGCGATTCCTTTTAAATAGCCACGAGTCATTTGATAAGTCACCTCTTGGGGATAAGCACTAACATTATACTTTGCCACCCCATGATCACCCACCATTAGCATCATGGCTTTTTTTGAAACTTCCGGAAATTCAGTACCTCTCATTGCACCATATTTGGCAACTAGATTTACTAGACCACCAAGTTCTTTAGCTTCTGGGCAATTATTATAAAAATTTTCTCTTATTTTTTTCTCAATTTTTTGATCTACCGATTTAATTTCCTTTATTTTCTCTAGCAACAATTGTTCTTTTGACACTTATAAAACCTCCTCTGGCAATACAACCAGCTTTTTCACTGGTAATGCTTGTCCACAAACTACCCAATATACTTCAGCAGCAGCTTTAGCGACTCTTTCATTCATCAATCCAGCTAAATCACGAAATTCTCTGGCTACTGAATTTTCTGGCACAATTCCCAGACCAACCTCATTCGTCACAAAAACAACTGTTCCTTCCCAACTTTCAAAGGATTTCAAGAGGTCATCGATTTTTAATAAAATGAATTTTTCTCTTTCTCCCATATTTTTAGGAGTTTCGGGAGCGAACAGCCAATAAGTCAAATACAAAGTCAAGCAATCAAATAAAAGAATCTCCGAATTTTCTTGAGCATCTTTCATTATCTCAACTGCTCCACTAGGGCTTTCCCATATTTTCCACTCCTTGGGGCGACGTTCCTGATGCTTCTCTACTCGCCTTTTCATCTCGTCATCATGAATTTCCGAAGTGGCAATATAGCCTACTTTCTTCTTCGAGCTTAAGCAGATCGATTCGGCAAACTTACTTTTTCCGCTTCGAGCCCCACCAGTTACTAAATAAATTTTAGCCAACTTACTCCCCCCTCAACTTATATAGATTTCTTTTTATCTAGCTAAATTCCTGCTAAGAGATTGCGAATCCTTATTGTTACTTTTTCTTCATCCCTTTATAATGAGAGTGAATGATGAATAAAGGAGAACCAATATGAACCCTGATTTTTTAGAATTAAAATTTTCTCGTACCCTCTGGCAGGGAGTTTATCGAGCCAAATTAATGGACCCAAATGGCTTTGAGGTGGCTTCATTGCGTGTAGTTCCTTGTCTTCCAATTAGTGCCGAAGAACTACCTCCCAATGCCCCAGAAGTTGGCCCGGTTCTCTTGGTTACTGTTGACCTAGCCGAAATTGACCCAAAAGAGTTTTTGGAATGGGAAAATAGTCTGGCTCTGAAAATCTTAACCCAATTTTCCCATCAAGAACCAATTCCGCGAGAATGTCAATTTTTTTATCCTAGTCCACTAGAACTTCATTCGATTGATGAAGACAGAGAAAAAACCGCAGAACGTTAAGTTCGGCGGTTTTTTTATCTTATTGTCCCATTTCTTTTCGGATGACCTCACCCAGCCTTTTGATTCCTTCTTCAATTTGTTCTGGTGTGGGTCCTGAGAAGTTCAATCGCATTGATCGATCACCTCGATCATCCCCATCTGGGTAAAATGTCGCTCCTGGTACATAGGCAACTTTTTCAGCCATTGCTTTCGGAAACATCTTCATCGTATCCAGCCCTTCTGGCAGGGTTGCCCAAACAAACATACCACCTTCTGCATCAGTCCAAGTGACTCCGTCAGGGAAATGCTTTTTCAGAGCCTCTTCCATTGCATCTCGCTTTACTTTATACAAGCCTTTGATTCTCTCAATATGAGCAGGTAAAATGCCTGTTTCGAGAAATTTAAAGAGTGCAATTTGGCTCGTTTGATTTGAAAGTAGATCACTGCTTTGTTTTAAAGCGGCCAATTTTTTTATATTTTCAGGAGTAGTTACCATCCAGCCCAATCGTAGCCCAGGAGCTACAATTTTCGAAAAAGTCCCCAAGTAAATTACTTCGTCTGGAGCAGCTACACTTTTTAACGGTGCTTGAGCTTCGCCTTTATAGCGTAGTTCCCCATATGGATTATCTTCTAAAATAAGTATCTCTAGTTCTTGAGCAATTTTTATCAATTTTTCACGACGTTCTTTTCCCAAGGTTAGACCGGAAGGATTTTGAAAAGTCGGGATCACATAAATAAATTTCGGCTTTACTTCTTCAAGTAACTCTTTGAGTCCTTCAATCATGATTCCTTCGTGGTCGCTTGGAGCCGCAATAATTTTAGCTCCTTCATTTTTAAAGACTTGTAGGGCCGCCATGTAGCTAGGTGATTCCACAACGACTCGATCACCTGGTTCGATTAATGCACGAGCTACTAATTCGATTCCTTGTTGAGAGCCACTGGTTACCATGATATTTTTTTCATTGCATTCAATATCTTGAGAATTCATGTATCCTGCAATCCATTGACGAAGGGGCATATAGCCTTCAGTCGCTCCATATTGGAGGGCATTCCCTTTTACTTCATCCAATGTTCTTGTAAAGCTTTCTTGCATTTCTTTTACTGGAAAAGATTCCTGAGAAGGAAGCCCTCCAGCCATTGAAATCACTGTAGAATCTCCCAATACTGCCAATACTGCTTCTAGCGATGGATTTTCAACCAAATCCATTCGTTTTCCCCAATTCATCTTCATTTTTAATTCATCCCTTTCTGTTTTAAATTCCTTGTACCGCCATCACCCAGATTTCTCTTGGAGCCACTCCTAATTCTTTGGAAGCCTGTAAGCAATCTTCCCATTCGGGCATTTCATTTACTATTTTTCCCCCAAGCCAGCCCTGCTTGATACGAATCACTTTTCCCAAAACCTCAATAGTCTTAAAAGTCCGCATCAAAATGGTTCTCTCTACTTTCCAACGGCGAATCCCAAGAGTTGGAATTTGAGTAAAAATAAGTGTCTCGGCCATTGGGCGGATCGGCTCCGTCACAAGTACAGACAGTAAAACTCCCGAGCGGCCTTTTTTCATTTGAATACCAGTAGTCCAAACATCTGCACAACCTAACTTTAAAAGTGAGTCTTTCAATTCTGGAAAAAATTGAGGATTTGAATCATCAAGCTGAGTCTCCATCATCCATAAAATTTCTTCCGCACTAGGCTCTGCACCTAAGTAGCCTCGCACAACATTCGGATTTTCCAATTCCCATTTTCCAGCTCCATAGCCAATTTTTTCAGCTTGAAATTCTGGAGGGCGCTCACCCCAAACATCAACCCATTCAGCTAAGAGAGCAGCTCCGGTTGGAGTTAAAAGTTCTTTGTCTACTTCTCCTTGCTGATAAGGGATTCCTAGGAGTAATTCGGCAGTAGCTGGGGCAGGTATTGGCATAATTCCATGGGCACATTTGACCCAGCCTCTACCAGTTTTCAAAGAATCAGCGGTCACTGTCGTTACTTCTAGCTCTTCCATGCACCAGCAAGCCCCCAGGATATCAACGATCGCATCTACTGCACCGACCTCATGAAAATGTACTTCATCAATCCCAACCCCATGAACTGTTGCTTCCGCTACAGCCAATCGATGAAATACATTGCAAGCTCGATTTTTCACTTGATCAGTAGCTTCACATTTTCCAATAATTTCAATAATTTCTGGTAAAAACCGTGTTTTTTCTTTTTCACTCTTTGTTAAAGTAATATCAAAATAAGATGAAATAATCCCTCTTTTTTTCACTTTTTCAAAAATAATATCATAATCATTTAATCCCAGAGAATTGATGAATCTTGAAAATTTTTCATAAGATACTCCCAAATCCAAACACAGTCCCACCAACATACTTCCGGCCATACCGGAAGAACAATCCAAATGCAATTGAGCCATACTTTCACCTCATTTGATTTATCATATGAGCCAGACGACCAGCCCCAAAGCCATTATCAATATTCACCACACTGACTCCGGCGGCACAACTATTTAGCATTCCTAAAAGAGCCGCAACGCCACCAAAGCTAGCTCCATAACCTACACTTGTCGGCACTGCAATCACTGGTTTGCTGACAATTCCTCCTACTACACTGGGTAGGGCTCCCTCCATGCCAGCCACTACAACGAGCACATTCGCTTTTTGTAATAGTTCTTCCTTGGCTAACAGTCGATGAATTCCGGCCACCCCAACATCATAAAGAGTCTCCACACGATTTCCCATAATCTGAGCAGTCAAAGCTGCTTCTTCGGCCACTGGGATATCGCTGGTCCCTGCTGCCACCACAAGAATAAATCGCTCGGAGTCACTGATGCGCTTTTCTTTTTCAATTTTAATGACTCGTGATAGAGGATAGTAAGTGCAAAAAGGAATTTCCAGCTCTGCTCTTCTACCTACAATTTCGTTTGCTCGAGTGCCTAAAACTTGGTTGTGGCTCTTGGCTAGCTTCTTCAAAATTGCTAAATTTTGTTCTTCTGTCTTTCCTTCGCAATACACCACTTCTGAAAATCCTTGACGTTTCTCTCTTTCCAAGTCTAAAGTCGCAAATCCCATTTCTTCAAAATTCGGCAATTTACAATCACCCATAAATCACCGAATTTACGCAGCTAATTGGTTTATTGCCTGAAAGGACTTCGATAATATTTTGTGCGGCTATTTCGGCCATTTGGGCTCGAGTTTCTACGGTTGCATTCCCCAGATGAGGTGCTAAAATCACATTATCTAGTGTCAATAGTCCTTCCGCCACTTTGGGCTCAAATTCATAAACATCTAGACCAGCTCCAGCAATCACTTTGTTCTTCAGTACTTCTGCCAAAGCTACTTCATCAATGATGGGGCCACGAGCTGCATTGATCAAAAATGCAGAGCTTTTCATTTGGCGCAATTCTTTTTCGCCGATAAGGTGGTGTAGCTCTGGAGAATAGCTACTATGAAGAGTTAGGAAATCTGAATCGTTCAGAAGTTCTTCCAAAGAAACGTAGGTAATCCCTAAAGATGTTTCTTCCTCAACAGACAAACGGGTTCGAGAATTGTATATTACTTTCATATCAAAGCCCTTAGCTCTACGAGCCACTGCTTTGCCTATATTTCCCATGCCAAAAATCCCTAAAGTTTTCCCCGTTACTTCTGTACCGAGAAAAAACAAAGGAGCCCAGCCGGTAAAGCCACCAGCCCGGGTTAATTTATCTCCTTCCACCACTCGGCGAGCAATTCCCAAGATTAAAGCCCAAGTCATATCAGCCGTTGCATTAGTTGATACTTTAGGAGTATTTGTCACCGGAATTTTTAAATTCGTTGCAGTAACTAAATCAATATTATTGAAACCAGCTCCATAGTTGGCAATAATTTTAAGATTTTTTGCTCCCTCCATCACCTCCGCTGTAATTGGATCTGAGAGCAGACAAAGTAAAGCATCCGCCTCTTTGGCTCCTTCGGCAATTTCTTGTGATGAAAGTAAATCTTCCCCTTCATGAGAAATGACTTCGAAATGTTTGCTTAAGAGCTCTTTAGCATTATTTGGAATTCTTCCTGAAATAAACACTTTTTTCATTCCAACACCTCTTTATTCTCTACATTGACCTTATCTTTCTTAAAGTTCAACAAAAAATCACTTTTTCCTTGCACCATCTGTTCACTTTTTAATTTTTTATACAAAAAGAGCCCTCTAAAATTAGAGAGCTCTTGATCGTTAAAGATTAATTAGTTTTTTAATTCGGAAGTACAATGAGGGCACCGAAGCGCACCCAAAGGAATTTCAGTAAAACAAAAATTACACTCCTTGGTTTTCGGAGCTTCTGCCGCTTTTTCTCTTTTCAGTTTATTAATAAATTTGACAAAGACGAAGAGGGCTAAGGCAACCATCACAAAATTAAAGATAATCCCAAAAAAATTACCATAATTTAACGTAATTGCTCCTGCTTTTTGAGCTTCTGCTAAAGTTGCAAATGGTCCTGACGGACCAGATAGAATTACATACAGATTGGAGTAGTCGGTATTTCCGATTACTATGCTAATGATTGGCATCAGTAAATCTGATACAAAAGACGAAATAATTTTCCCAAAAGCAGCACCAAAAACTACAGCTATCCCTAATTCGATTACATTCCCTTTTACTGCAAAGTCTTTAAATTCCTTAAACATATGGTACATCTCCTCTACTGAATTACTTTCTTTTTACAAAGCTTTTTCTATAATTCCGCCACAGACGACATACTCTCCCTGATAACAAACCACTGACTGACCTGGTGTAATTGCTCTTTGGGGCTGATCAAACTTAATTTTCAATTTACCATCTTTTTGTAAAATAACCACTGCTTTTGCTGGAGAAGCGGCATAACGAATTTTAGCTTCCACCGAAATTTCTTCGCCAATTTTAGGTATGGTATCGACAAAGTGAGTATCCGAAGTAATCAATTCTTCTGCATATAGCTCATCTTGAGGACCTACAAGCAATTCGTTTTTTTCTTGATCAAAACCAATCACATAAAGGGGCTCTTTCCAAGCAATCCCAAGTCCTTTTCGCTGGCCAACTGTGTAGAAAGCAAGTCCTTCATGATTTCCGACAAGAGTGCCGTCTTTTAAAACCATTTTTCCAGACTTCTTAATATCTTGGGCATTTCGGAGTAAAAAAGCTTTGTAATCTCCATCGGGAATAAAGCAAATGTCTTGGCTATCTGGCTTATTGGCGACTTTAAGGCCTGCATTTTTAGCCAAACTACGTGTTTCTTCTTTATCTGCCATGCCACCCAGGGGCAATAGAATCTTTGGTAAATTTTCTTGATTTAAGTGGTAGAGAAAATAAGATTGATCTTTGGCTAAATCTACTCCCTTACGAAGACGGTAATTTTCGCTGTTCGAATCTTTTTCAACTCGGGCATAATGTCCAGTTGCCACAAAGTCACATTCTAATTGGGCCGCTTTGTGTATCAAAGCATCAAATTTCAAAAAACGATTACATACTATACAGGGATTGGGAGTTCGTCCATTGGTATATTCATCAATAAAGTTCCCAACAACTTCTCGTTTAAACTCTTCTTTTAGGTTCAATGTATAATGTGGAAATCCTAGCTTCTCCGCAACTCGTCTTGCATCATTTACATCATCAATTGCACAGCAAGTCCGACTGCACGCCGGTTTTTCTACTTCTTCGTCCCAAAGTCGCATGGTGATTCCAATAATTTCATAGCCTTGTTCAACTAAAAGAGCTGCTGCAACCGAGCTGTCGACCCCGCCGCTCATAGCCATCAGCACTCTACCTTTTTTGTTTACCATATTTATTTCACCCATATCTCTTATATATATTTGAAATCTTTTTCTATTGTACCACGGAGAGCGTTTGGGCTCCGAATCTTTTTAGGAAATATCAATGAACTTATTTTATTAAAAAATGTCCAAAAAAAACTTATTTATCGATCACCTTAGCTAGATTGTTTTCCTGGTTATTTTTGCTGGCTTTAAGTGTATGTACCAGATAAGCAAAATGACTGACAAAAAAGTTCTGTGCCTTCTTCGATAAATTCCACTAATAAAATTCCCGTGCTAGGTAGAAGTGCCACCAAAACTGTTTTTATCACTTTTCATATTACCTATCATTTTACCATACAATATCAACAATAAAATTGACTATTTTAGCCTAACTCGTTATGCTGAAAGAGACTGTATAATTTCCAAAAAGGCAGGTGAGTATCATCGAACTAAGCCAACGTCAGCAAGCTATTTTAGAGCTTGCTCAAAAAGAAGGACCCATCACTGGTGACGAATTGGCTTCACGCTTTCGCTTAAGTCGTGCCGGACTTCGAGCCGATCTAGCGATCCTAACAATGTCAGGACTGCTAGGAGCAAAGCCTCGGGTTGGGTATTTTTTCACTGGTCACGAACCTAAAAAAATGATCATCCAAGCGGTTGCGCAAAAAAAAGTCCAAGAAGCTATGTCTATTCCTGCCATTATTAAAGAAGATCATTCCCTATACGAAGCAGTTGTTACTCTCTTTACAGCAGATGCAGGAACTCTCTTTGTAGTAAACAACGAAGGATGGCTTTCAGGAGTGGTCTCTCGAAAAGATTTACTAAAAGCTTCCATTGGTGGACAAAATTTACAACAACTTCCTGTTTCTATCCTTATGACCCGAATGCCTAATATCGTAGTCACTACAATGGAAGAAAGTGTACTGAAAGCAGCAGAAAAACTGTTAGCTCATGAAGTTGATTCTCTTCCGGTTGTACAAATTAACCCAGAAGGAAATCTAACAATTCTTGGGCGATTTTCTAAAACCAACATTACTCGAATCTTTACTTCTCTTGCAGAATAAAAAAGGAGGACTCTATATGTCAACCAACCTTTTGCCTAGCATTTATGTACTCTCTGACTCCATTGGTGAAACCGGTGAATCTCTTCTCAAAGCTGCGGCCAGTCAATTCCCTTTTGAGCGTCTTGACATTCGCCGTATCCCTTACATCCAGACTACCATAGAAATTGATGAACTAGTTCAAGAAGCTTATGAGGCCAAAGCAGCAATTGCTTATACCCTAGTAAATCCCGCACTTAAAGCTCATACAAAACGGATTACGGAAAATATGAATGTACTTTCCTTAGATATTATGGGGCCTACCATGGATTTTCTTCAAAATATTACCGAACTGGATCCGAAAAACGAGCCTGGTCTCATTCGCAAACTAGACCAAGCATACTTTCGGAGGGTAGAAGCAATTGAATTTGCTGTACGTTATGATGATGGAAAAGAACCTCGAGGGATGTTAAAAGCCGACATCGTGCTCTTAGGTATCTCTCGTACCTCAAAGACCCCTCTTTCTATGTACCTTGCAAACCGAGGCCTAAAAGTCGCAAACCTGCCTTTGGTTCCCGAAGTTCCGCCGTCACCAGAACTCTTTGATGTTCCCCGAGAAAATTTAATCGGTCTTACAATTTCAACAGATCGGCTAAATAGTATCCGTAAAGAACGATTAAAAACAATGGGTCTTGACGAATCTTCTTCCTATGCACAAGAAATGCGCATCCAAGAAGAATTAGAGTATGCCCGTGGACTCTATCGTCGCCTACGTTGCCCTGTGATTGATGTAAGTGGTAGAGCAATCGAAGAAACTGCAAGTAAAATTCTCGAACTGTATAAAGGAACACATACCTTATTAGATTAATCCAACCAGTAATTTACTATTTCTTTCGCCAAACAAAAATATTCCTTAGACATTAAATCTAAGGAATATTTTTTATTTTAATCATTTTTTTATATTATGTTAGTTATTTCCCGCCGCATAAAATCTAATGAAATGACAACCCCATCATAAAGATTTCTACCATTGAGCTAATAAGAGTCATATAAACTTGCTCTTTTAAAATTTTACCTTTAATTTTTCATCCGTCGTCCAACTTGGAGAACTCTAGCTAGATGTTCACTTGCATCAGTAACCAACACTTTAGCCTCACTCATACACTGATCCAGTGTCATTGTCGGGCAGGGAACAACACTCATCACAGCTTCGATGCCTTGCAA
>JAGOHU010000180.1 GCA_017995975.1 Negativicutes bacterium | reverse complement strand
TCCTTTTGATTAATTTTCGCAGTTAGCAGACCGCGAATTTATTTTAAACCAAAAGGAGGGATATTTCTTAATTACGCTATAAGCTTTGACCCCCGGCACAGCCAGGGGTTTTATGTAGACAATAAAAAAACCGCTTCCCCTTTCAGGGAAACGGTTTTTACTTTTATCTTAATCAGTGCTAAATGGCAGAAGAGCGATATTTCGAGCTCTTTTAATTGCCAATGTCACTTGACGTTGATGTTTTGCACAAGTTCCAGAAATACGACGTGGGAGGATTTTTCCTCTTTCAGTAGTATAACGGCGAAGTTTATTCGCATCTTTGTAGTCAATGTGCTCCACTTTATCAGCGCAGAAATGACAGACTTTACGCTTTGGACGGCGTCCGCCTCGTTCACGTTTCATCATGTTCGTTTGGCCTCCTTCTCTTAAAAGGGAATATCCTCGTCTGGTAGCACTTCCGAACCGAAAGAGCTAATTCCGGCAGAAGGACGAGCAGCAGCAGGAGCAGCGACTTGGCTACCACCTGATTCGCCACCTTCACGGCGTTCCCACGCATCCAGCGGTTGTGCAACGGTACTTGCGACCACTTCGGTCACTCGTCGTTTTTGCCCATCCTGAGCTTCATAACTACGCACTTGCAAGCGGCCATCCACATTGACAAGTTGCCCTTTTTGCAGGGTATTTCCGCAGCTTTCTGCCAATACTCCCCAAGCCACAATGTCGATAAAATCAACTTCCTCACGGTTTTGGCTATTTGGACCACTGTATCGTCGTACAGCCAAGCTAAAGCTCGCTACAGGACGACCAGTTTGGGTATATCTTACTTCTGGATCACGGGTCAATCGCCCGGCTAATTGAATACGGTTCATCTTTTACCCCTCCATTTCGAGGATTTCCATTATTTTTTGCTTACTCTTCGATAACAACGATCATGTGTCGAAGAAGCTCTTCAGAGATCTTCATCACCCGGTCCAATTCTTTGATTACCGCTGGCTCTCCAACAATATGTTGAAGTACATAATAGCCTTCAGTTAAATCCTGAATTGGATAGGCCAAACGCCGCTTGCCCCAACGATCAGCTTTCTCAATAGTGCCGCCTTGAGCAACAATTACGTTGTCAAATTTAGCAACAGTCGCTTCGATCACTTCTTCGTCATGAGCTTTTAAAATATAAATCATTTCATATTTCCGCATGGTCTTCCTTCACCTCCTCTATGGTCTTTCAGGCCCCCACTCTTCCGCAGGAGCAGAAAAGGCGCCTAGTCACCTAGACTAAAGAATTGTATCACATATAATTTCATTTTGCAATTTACAATTTGAATTCTATTGCATTTTCAATTCATTTTCTCTCATTCTCTTGTTATTCAATTTTATATGATATAAAATTGAATTGACCGACTGGTCAGTCATATTTCAAAGGAGTATTTTATGAACCCTAGCGTTAAAGTAGAAAAATTGACTCGATCTCAACAAGTAGAGAAAAAAAGCAAGCAATCCTTGCAGCAGCTTTCGATGATTTTGTAGCTTATGGCTACGCCGGAGCTCGAATGGAATTAATTGCAAAAAAAGCCGGTGTTGCGAAAGGTACAGTCTTTCTACACTTCACTGATAAGAAGACTCTCTTCATCGAACTGGTCAAGCTCCATGTTTTACCTGTTCTGGATAAAGCTTTCCAAATCGACTCAGATGAAGCTTTACGCACTCAATTAGAAAAACTCTTCTTTCCGATTTTAGAAGGACTTTCTACTTCAAAAGCTTTTGCCATGATTCAATTGATTTTATCTGAGGGAAAAAGATTCCCCGAACTTACTGAATTGTATTACGATTTGGTCATTTCAAAAGGGATCGAAAAAATCACTAAATTATTTGAACAGACCATGGAAAAGGAAAAAAATTCGATTCCTCCTGCTTTAATTCAGTACCCCCATCTTTTATTCGCTCCTCTCATTATGTCGATTCTCTGGCAAACCAATTTCCAAGCTTATTGTCCAATTGATTTTAAAAAAATGATCTCTGCTCATTTAGATATTCTGTTTACGAGCAAGCAATAAAGGAGGTTCCAATGAATAAGAAAATCTCAATTATCATCCTCGTACTTCTCATGGCACTTGCAGGAACTGCATATTATTTTTTGCATCGTCCAGTTGATTCCGCAATTACTGGAACTGGAATGATTGAAATCACTCAAGCAGATCTCACTCCAAAAGTAAGTGGTTATTTAATAGAGCGAAATTTTAAAGAAGGCGATCACGTCGAAAAAGGACAGATCATTGCTCGAATTAGCCCAGTTGACTTGGCTTTGCAGTACAACCAAGCTGTAGCAGCTTATCAAGCGGCCCAATCCAAACTCGACGATCTTCTGGCAGGCTCTCGCCGAGACGAGATTCGTTCCTACGAAGCAGCTATGATCGCCAGACAAGAAAGTCGTGATAAAGCGGCTTCCGATTACGAACGTTTTCAAAAACTGTATCAAAGTGGAGCTGTCTCAACCCAAGACCTAGACAACTACCGAGTGGCTCTGGCAAATGCAGATGGAGCTTTTAAGCAAGCTCAAGCGGCCTATCAAGTATCGATCTTAGGTACCCGCTCAGATGCAATCACAACCCAAAAGTATCTGGTTGAACAAGCAAAATCTACAATGGAAAGTGCAAAGTCTTTGCTCAACGACACAGAGCTCAAAAGCCCTATTTCTGGTCGAATTTTAAGTAAAAATTATGAAGTAGGCGAATTTATCTCGGCTGGTGCAGCAATTGCCACAATTGGTGATCTTTCTGAAAGTTGGGTCAAAATCTATATTCCTTCTACAGAAATCGGAAACTTAACACTCGGGCAACCAGTGGAGGTACGAATTGACTCTCATCCAAATCGCGTTTTCCAAGGTACCATTAAAGAGATCGCCACTCAAGCCGAATTCACCCCTCGCCAAACTATCACTTCTAAAGAAAGAGCAAATTTAGTTTTTGCTGTAAAAATTGATCTACCCAATCAAGATCAAATCTTCAAACCTGGTATGCCTGCGGAAGTGAGAATCCCATGATCTTAGAAACCACCAACCTGACCAAGCAATTTGGAAAAACCACTGCCCTAAACCAAGTCTCCTTGCAAATTCAAGAAGGAGAAATCTTTGGCTTAGTCGGTCCCGACGGGGCTGGAAAAACCACCTTTATCCGAACAGTCTTAGGACTATATTTACCTACAAGTGGTCGCTTTGAATTGCTCAACTCTGAAAATCCTGAAAACATAAAATCCCAAATTGGCTATGTGCCACAGGAATTTAGCCTCAGCCAAGACATGACAGTCTGGGAAAACCTGTCTCTCTTTGGCTCTCTTTATGGAATTTCGGGAAAGCGATTCAATCAACGGGCCCACGAATTGCTCCAGCTAGTTCGGATGGAACCTTTTAAAGATCGATTGGCAGGAAATCTTTCGGGTGGAATGAAGCAAAAATTGGCTCTCACAGCTGGGCTTCTCCATGCTCCGAAATTCCTAATCTTAGATGAACCTACCACCGGAGTCGACCCAGTTTCTCGCAGAGAATTCTGGCAACTTCTTTATAAACTAAATAAAGAAGGGCTCACTTTGCTAGTCTCCACCCCCTATATGGACGAAGTAGAGCTTTGTCATCGACTAGCCTTCTTTCATAATGGGGAAATCAAAGCTGTCGGTTCCCCAGAAGAATTACTCGCCCAATATCC
>JAGOHU010000038.1 GCA_017995975.1 Negativicutes bacterium | reverse complement strand
ATCCGGAATTGCCTGAGCCGACCCCTTATTCATCCCATTCACTTCAAGCAATTTTTCAAAACTAGCCTCTCGAATTTTAGGAATGGTTCCAAAATGCTCACGCAGCGCCTGCCGTCTTTTAGGCCCAATTCCGGGTATATGATCTAAAATTGAGACTAAATTCCGCTTGGACCGCAAATTTCTATGATAGGTAATCGCAAATCGATGAGCCTCATCACGAATTCGTTGGAGCAACCGAAGAGCTGGTGCTTCATGAGGAATCACAATCGGCTCCTTGTCCTCTTCCTGGTACACCCATTCAAACTGCTTTGCCAAGCTAACGACCTGCACATCTGCCAATGGGGAAGAACGAATAATTTTCAAAGCCGAAGACAGTTGCCCCTTTCCTCCATCAATAATAATTAAATCAGGCCGAGGTAATTTTTCATTTCTACTTCGACGAGTCAACACTTCTTCCATAGAAGCAAAATCATCGGGCTTTCCTTCCACAGTTCTCAATTTATAACGGCGATACGAATTTTTATCTGGCAACCCGTCCGTAAAAACTACCATGGAAGCCACAGTCTCACTCCCTTGAGTATGAGAAATATCATAGCACTCAATTCGCTTTGGCAATTCTTCCAAATCAAGCCACTTAGTCAAGTCCTCCAAAGCCACATCAGCCACACTCTGGCTCGACTTCATACGAGTCTCTGCCTGAGAAAGCAAATTCTCCGCATTTCGAGTCGCCAAGTCGATCAAGTCCTTCTTAGTGCCCCGCTTTGGCACCTCCAGAACGACCTTAGACCCCTGCTTCTCACTAAGCCACTGGGAGAATACTTCCTGATCTGCCAATTCAAGCGGTAGCAACAGTCCTTTGGGAATCTGCCCGCTTTCACCATAATACTCCATTAAAAATCCAGAAATCAAAGCTCCGTCATCTTCCTCAATCCCAGTCTCTAGCAAGAAATGATCTCTCCCGCTTACCAAGCCAGACCGCAAAAAGAAAACCTGAATACAGACTCCTTCTCGCCCTTTCGCCAGTCCAATCACATCTCGATCTTCTTGATTGTCCAGATGGGCATTTTGCCGTTCCATAATGATTTCCAAAGCCCGAATCCGATCACGCCACAAAGTAGCCGACTCAAAATTCAGCTCTTCCGCTGCTTGCTCCATATTCCGCTTTAGCTCTTTCACCAATTTCTCATTTCGGCCTTCCAAAAGCAAGATAATACTCTTGATTCGTTCCCCATACTCCTCTTTGCTAATCAAATTTGCACAAGGAGCGGGACAATTACCAATGTGAAATTGCAAACAAGGACGTCTCTTTTCCAAGGTCTTACAAGTCCGCAAAGGAAATAACCGTCGAATCAGTCGTAAAGCCTCATGCATGGCCCCCGCATTCGCATAGGGCCCAAAGTATCTCGAACCATCAGGAAAGACATTCCGAGTCTGAAACACCCGAGGAAAATCATCCTTCAAAGTAATCTTAATAAAAGGATACCCTTTGTCATCCTTCAAGCGAATATTATATTTCGGTCGATACTCTTTGATCAGATTGCACTCCAAGATCAAAGCCTCCAGCTCACTACTGGTCACAATGGTCTCCAAGTCCACAATTTTGCCAACCATCAACCGGACTTTAGGTCCATGGTTTTTGGACGACTGAAAATAAGATCGTACCCGATTTTTCAAAACCTCGGCCTTGCCTACATAAATAATCTCTCCCGACTGGTCCTTCATCAAATAGACCCCCGGTGAATTCGGCAACATACCTAGCTTTTCTTTTAACTGATCGTTCATAAAAATCCTCATCACATCTATTTGAATTCTTTACCTCTTCCTATTCTATCATACTCAAAAATAAAAAAATCCGAGCCAACCGGAGACTCTCAAAACAAAATCACTTCTACTGCTCTACCCAATTCAACCGATTGGCCCGAGCCAGCCGAAAAGCCTCATCTCCTATTTTCTGCTTCTCACCCAGCTGCTGGTTCAGAGTACCAATTCCTTGATTAAATAAACCCACATCCTCCGACTCGCACCCTTGAATCATCTGGCCAATCCCCTCAAGCATCATGGCAGAATTAGCGATACTTCGATCACTTAAGCCTGCTACCTCAGTTGACTTAGGGGAAAAACTCGATTGAAGCTCTTGAATTTCAGTCATCACCTTCTTCATCAAATAAAGAGGCACCAGCTTATTAGCAAACCCTTTTGTATGATTCAATTGGCCCACCAAAGGTTGAAATTCTTTATTATATTTATCCGAAATTTTGTTATCAAGTTCCCGATACTCCTGCAATTCAACTTTGATCGGAGCTCCTTCGGACAACCCGTAAAAAGCACCTACAAAAAAAATAACCACCAAACCAACCCACCATTTTTTCATAGCCTACCCAACCTTTCTAACAACCAGTCCTGAGGAATCCAGCACCAACCTCTCAGACACCTGCTGAACCACTCACTAACCTACTTCTTCTTTCCATCCATATAGAAAAAAGAGCCGACATGATGTCAGCTCTTCTCCTTATTGTTCAACCCACTTTAATCCTTTTTGTTTTGCTAGTTTAAAGAACTCTCGCTCTACTTTATCCAAATTATCCGCAGCAGTACTTACCCCTTCAACTGCACTATTGAATTGATCTACATCGTTGCTTTTGGCTGCCCCAATAAATTTATCCATTGCTCCATCTAATTCGGTAAAGCCTGACTGAATTTTAGCATTCAAAGCTTTTACTTCATCACTTTTCGGTTGAAAAGTTGTTTGTTTCTTTTGAGCATCTAAAATAATTGCTTTCATCGCTTCCAAAGCAGCCACTGCATCCTTCGGCTCCGAAATATTATTTACTTTTTTCATTTCTGCTTCCAATGATTTCTCCATCTGGGAAACAATTAGGTTATTGGTCTTCCGGTAATCTTCTAAATCGCTTTTCACCGGATCCCCAAAACAACCACTTAATGTAACTGCCATAACTACCGCAATCAGACCTAGTAAAAATCTTTTCATCTGTCTCATACCTCCACTTATTTCAAACATTAGATTTTAATTATAACAAATACTTTAGTTGAAAACAATACTTGACAACCCCCATCTAATATTCAGAGTAAAAGAAAATTCACCCAATAATTAAATTGAATGGGACTAACGAAAAGGGTGGCACCGATCCAACTCTTTCAATCCGATTCACTTCTCAACTTTATCTTTGCTCTTCTTTCCCATTCGCTTCTGATCTCGTTCCAAAATAGGTTTCAAGAATTTGCCCGTATAGGACTCTTTTACCTTGGCAATATCCTCTGGAGTTCCTTGAGCCACAATCATCCCACCTCGATCTCCCCCTTCAGGGCCTAAATCAATCAGATGGTCTGCGGTTTTAATCACATCCAGATTATGCTCGATCACAATGACCGACTCCCCATTATCTACCAATCGTTGAAGCACTTCCAAAAGCTTCTCAATATCCGCAGTATGAAGACCTGTGGTAGGCTCATCTAAAATATAAAGAGTCTTCCCAGTAGGTCTTTTCGACAATTCGGTCGCCAATTTCACCCTTTGAGCTTCCCCACCAGACAAAGTCGTAGCCGGCTGACCTAGCTTAATGTAACCGAGCCCCACATCCTGCAAAGTTTGAAATTTTCGATGGATTTTCGGTAAATTTTGGAAGAACTCGACCCCATCATCTACAGTCATCTCAAGCACATCTGCAATGGTTTTCCCTTTGTAATGGACTTCCAAAGTCTCTCGATTATAACGAGCTCCTTTACACACCTCACAAGGTACATACACATCAGGTAAAAAATGCATCTCAATTTTGATAATTCCGTCGCCACGGCACGCCTCACAGCGGCCACCCTTCACATTAAAGCTAAAGCGACCTTGTTTGTAGCCCCGAATCTTGGCCTCTGGAGTTTGACTGAAAAGCTCTCGGATCGGATCAAAAACCCCTGTATAAGTAGCCGGATTCGACCGTGGGGTTCGCCCAATCGGAGACTGATCAATATCAATGATTTTATCAATATGCTCATAGCCTTTAATATCTTTAAAAGCTCCCGGTCTGGCCCGATAATTCCCCATTTTTTGCGAAAGTCCTTTAAGCAGAATTTCATTTACCAAAGTAGACTTTCCAGATCCCGAAACCCCAGTCACGACAGTAAAAGTATTGAGAGGAAACTTCACTCGAATATTTTTTAAATTATTTTCCTGAGCCCCGATCACTTCAAGAACCTTCTTCGTCGGCTTCCGTCTTTTTTCTGGTAAAGGAATAAATTTCTTGCCCGACAAATATTGACCGGTAATTGAGTTTTCGTCCTTCAAAAGCATCTCTACAGTCCCAGCAGCAATCACTTCGCCCCCATGAACTCCAGCCCCAGGGCCAATATCGAGAATATAGTCTGCCTCAAACATGGTATCTTCATCATGTTCGACAACTAATAGGGTATTCCCCAAGTCTCGGAGCTTTTTTAACGCTTCCAAAAGTCTTGCATTATCTCTTTGATGAAGTCCGATCGAAGGCTCATCTAAAATATAGAGTACCCCCACCAAGCCCGAGCCAATTTGAGTCGCCAAGCGAATTCGTTGAGCTTCCCCGCCCGACAAAGTCCCGGCAGCCCGATCCAAAGTAAGATAATCCAACCCAACATTCACAAGAAACCCAAGCCGTGCATCAATTTCTTTTAAAATTTGTCGTCCAATGGTTCTCTCTCGTTCCGTAAGTTCCAAGTCTTGGAAAAACTTCTGAGCCACCGCCACATTCATCTGAGTGATTTCGTAAATATTCTTCCCACCCACCAAGACAGCTAGCACTTCGGGCTTCAATCGAGCACCATGACAAGCTTCGCAAGGCTTGAGGATCATTAATTTCTCATATTCTTCCCGCATATAGTCGGACCCGGTCTCTTTATAACGTCGCTCCAAAGTAGGCAACATTCCCGGATAGGCCATCTTATAATGCTTAGACTCACCAAATAAATTAGTATAATCGTATTCAATCATTTCTTTGTCAGATCCATGGATAATTAAATCCTGCACTTTCTTAGGTAACTCGTCCCAAGGTGTGTCCAGAGATTGATCAAATTTCTTCATCAAAGCTCGTACTTGAATCATCGAATAAGAATCTTCATTACTAGAAAATCCAAATATAGACCACTGAGAAATGGACAATTTTTTATTGGGAATAATAAGATCAATATCGAATTTTTGAGTATAACCAATACCCATACAAGCAGGGCAAGCCCCAAAAGGACTATTAAAAGAAAAGAGTCGAGGTGCAATTTCGGGCAAACTAATATGACAATCCGGACAAGCAAAATTCTCACTAAAAGAAATAACTTCCTTCGTATCGGCGATTTCAATATCCGCCAACCCTTCCGATAACTTCACTGTATTTTCCAGCGAATCAATCAAACGAGTTCGAAAATCTGCATCTTTTTGACGGATCGCCAACCGATCTACTACCACCGAAATGGTATGCTTTTTATTTTTTTCCAGCTCAAATTCTTCACTTAATTCACGAATCGTTCCATCCACTTTAATTCGTACATACCCTGCTTTTCGCATGGTTTCAAAAATACTCTTATGTTCACCCTTTTTTCCTTGCACCAAAGGAGCAAGTACAAAAAGGCGACTCCCTTCCGGTAGTAGCAAGATTTGGTCAGCCATCTGCTCCACTGTCTGCTGAGCAATCGGCTTCCCGCAGTCTGGGCAATGAACTCGTCCAGCACGAGCAAAAAGCAATCGCAAATAATCATAAATTTCCGTCACAGTCCCCACTGTGGAGCGTGGATTTCGATTAGTCGTTTTCTGATCGATCGAAATTGCTGGTGAAAGTCCTTCGATATAATCCACATCCGGCTTGTCCATCTGACCTAAAAACTGACGGGCATAAGCGGACAAAGACTCCACATACCGCCGTTGTCCTTCCGCATAGATCGTATCAAAAGCCAAAGACGACTTCCCAGAGCCTGACAATCCGGTCAAGACCACTAATTTATCTCTCGGAATCTCCACATCAATATTTTTCAAATTATGTTGTCGAGCCCCTTTTACAAATATCCGATTCTCCATTTTCTTTCTCCTTAATCCAATATAAAAAGTATTACTTTTTCGCCTTCTTACTCGCTCCGAAACGCTCTCGAAGTTCAAAAATAATATCTCGAAGTTCCGCCGCTCGCTCAAACTCAAGTTGACGAGACGCTTTTTGCATCTCTTTTTCCATTTGGTCTGCCATAGCCAGACCTTCAGGCTTGGTAAGTTTAGCCCAATTGGTTTTCCCAGTACCATAGCCACTTTTTTCTTCTGCCGCCAAACCAGTTCCTTGGATCAAGGCCCGTACTGGTTTTCGAATGGTCTGAGGAGTAATCTCATGCTTCTCATTGTAAGCCAGTTGGACTACCCGCCGTCGTTCCGTTTCTTCCATAGCTCGCTTCATTGAGTCGGTCTTTCGATCTGCATAAAGAATCACTCGACCTTCCACATTTCGGGCGGCCCGTCCAATGGTCTGAATCAACGAGGTATCGGATCGTAAAAAACCCTCTTTATCTGCATCTAAAATCGCCACTAGCGAAACCTCTGGCAAATCCAATCCTTCTCGCAAAAGATTGATCCCCACCAATACATCAAACACACCAGCCCGCAAATCGCGAATGATTTCAGCTCGCTCAAAAGTCACAATATCCGAATGCAAATACCGAACCCGCACTCCTGCTTCTTTTAAATAGGAAGTTAAATCTTCCGCCATCTTCTTGGTCAAAGTGGTGATTAAAACCCTCTCGTCCTTAACAGCCCGCTTTAGAATTTCTGCATATAAATCATCAATCTGTCCTGCAATTGGCCGGATCTCTACCACCGGATCAATCAAGCCAGTCGGCCGAATCACTTGTTGAACCACTTGAGTCGAAGCTTTGATCTCATACTCTGCCGGTGTGGCAGATACATAAATGATCTGATTAATTCGCTCTAAAAATTCTTCAAATTGCAAAGGCCGATTATCCAAAGCCGAAGGCAATCGAAATCCATAATTAACTAAGTTTTCTTTCCGTGATCGATCTCCTTTGTACATGGCCCGAATTTGAGGCAAAGTCACATGAGATTCATCGATCATAATTAAATAATCTTCTGGGAAAAAATCCATCAAAGTGAAAGGTGGTTGCCCCGGTTCTTGCCCCGTCAGATGACGGGAATAATTTTCAATCCCCGAACAATAACCCATCTCACTCATCATTTCCAAATCATAACGAGTCCGTTGCTCCAGCCTTTGATGCTCCACTAATTTATCGTCATTTTTTAGCTCAGCCAGACGAATGTCGAGCTCTTCTTCAATGGTTTTGGTAGCCCGTTCAATTGTTTCTTTACTACTTACATAGTGAGAAGCCGGATAAATGGCCACATGTTTTCGCTCCAAAAGAACTTCCCCAGTTAACACATCTACTTCTAAAATTCGATCAATTTCATCGCCGAATAATTCGATCCGAACCGCTCTTTCTGTATAACCTGCTGGAAAAATTTCAATCACATCACCTCGCACCCGAAAAGTGCCTCGATGAAAATTCACATCATTTCGTTCATATTGAATAGCAACCAGCTTACGTAAGACTTCTTCTCGTTTATTACTTTGTCCCAGTCGTAACGATAAAACCTGACTACTATACTCTTCCGGTGATCCTAATCCATAAATACAAGATACACTGGCTACAATAATCACATCTCGACGCTCAAAAAGCGACATGGTTGCACTATGGCGAAGCTTATCGATCTCATCATTGATCGAAGCATCTTTTTCGATATATGTATCTGTAGTAGCCACATAAGCTTCTGGTTGATAATAATCATAATAGCTTACAAAGTATCCCACTTCATTTTCTGGAAAAAATTCTTTAAATTCGCTAGCCAGCTGAGCCGCCAAAGTTTTATTATGAGCAATAATCAAAGTCGGTTTTTGCACCTTCTCGATCACCTTGGCCATAGTAAAGGTTTTTCCAGTCCCAGTAGCTCCAAGGAGAGTTTGAGCCCATTCGCCCGCCTCGACTCCTTGGACCAATTTCGTGATTGCCCCCGGTTGATCTCCAGTCGGCTCAAAAGGAGCTACCACTTTAAAGGGCACTCCCGCACTGAGCCCTCCGGTTTTCATTTTAGGTAATGCCATTTAAAATCCTCCCTAAGTTCCAATTATTTTTTCACGATCCGACTCCACAAACGACTCCCAAAGGAAATCGATTCCTCCGAAGCATAAGGGATCGACAACTCTTCTGATAAGGGCAATACCCCAAGTCGACGCTGGGCTCCGGGCTCTGAAAAGACCCCACGACCTTCTCGCATCTTCCCTTGTCTCAGCCATTTCAATACAAATTCTTTGGGCGACCAAAAAAGGGCTTTCTTTAAATCTTCCGTCGAATTAATTTCATAATCTCCCAAAGAAACCAACTGATCCCCTGGCTCCATCCCAAGTTCTTCCGCTAAAGACTCTTCCTCAATCAATACAACCTGAAAAGCTTTTTGCCCTTCCCGAATCATTGGTTCTCCTTGCCATTCCCAACGGTTTTCCAATTGAATCAATCCTTCGTGGCCGAGAGCCGAAAAGAGAGCTCCAATGGGTAGAATCCAGAGGTAATGAACCGACAACCAAGCTAAAAGTAATAAAATCAAACTATAAATAAAAAGTCCCGCCCCAGAGTGGCGACTTTTCATCTTAGGCGAACTAGAAATGGCCACATTTGCATAGCCGAGAGCCGCTACTACTGGGATAAGAACATAGGTCCAGCCCTGACCATCAAAAGGTGCCTCTTGAATCGGAAAGAAAGGCCACCAATTAGGCATACTGACTGTAGCACTTGAAATTTTTTCAGTTACTTCCGTTCCTAATAAAAGCAAAGGCAAGGGCCAAAAGTGCTCCATCCGATAGCCTAGTACCCATTCCTTTGATTTTTTATGGCGAATCCAGATTGGCAAAGCTCCATTTTGACCAGCCAATCCAATCAAAATACTTTCTACAAAATGTAAACTTCCGATTAAAGCCAGAAGAGTCGGCCCGTTCACTTTAGGCCACCCCAAAATAAGAGATGATAAAATAATCAATGCCCCACCATAGGCAAAACAAATAAATCGAGGATGAAGCATCATCAAAAAGACTGCTGTGATCCAAAGATTGCCTATGCCCAACCCATTGAGTGATAGTCCTAAAAAAGCCATCAGCATACTACCGATCCAGCCTCCAATGATGCCATAGCTAACCCCAATCAAAACCGACCGCCAAGTACGCCAACCTTCATAGCCAGTCAAATGATTTCGATCTTGAGCCAGTCGATAATAACGCCAACCGATCAACCCAGCAATAATCCATAACAAAGGCGACAACAAAGAAATTAAAAATCCATTTGTTAAAATACCCAAAAATTCTTTCCAAGGAAACACATTCATCCCCCCTGCCTTTTTATTATACCAATAGAATTACCTAAATGGAAAAACAGAAAACGACTCTTCACAGAGCCGCTTTCTAAAAACCCTCTATTACCAAGAGAAAATCAATTCTCTCTTTTTTATCTCTGTAAAACTTCCATAGCTTTTTTCAATTGAGGGTCTGTGTCGATCTCGAAAGGAGGTCCCTCACCGCCCCATTGAATTAAGACATCCGGTTCCAGACCAATCCCGTGGATCGATCGGCCGCTTGGGGTAAAATATTTCGCAATGGTTAAGCGTATTGCGGTTTTTTGTTGCTCATCCAGTGGATACACAATCTGGACCGACCCTTTACCAAAGCTTTTCACTCCAACCAAAGTACCACCTTTGCGATCTTGAATGGCTCCTGCCACGATTTCCGAAGCCGAAGCACTACCTTCATTAATCAGCACAACCAGCCCTTCATAACGATCGGTTTTTCCACCACTACGACTGATTTGTTTATTTCCATCTCGCCCAATGGTTGAAACCACTTCTCCTTCTTTCAGCAACAAGCCTGTAATATCTACTGCGGAATTCAGAAGTCCTCCCCCATTATTACGAAGATCAAGAACCAAACGTTTCATCCCTTGACCATCAAGCTCTTTTAATTTTTCCCGAAAATCTTCGGTTGTATGCTCTCCAAATTGAGTCAATCGGATATAGCCCACATCATCTTTCATCATTTTTCCATACACACTTGGAACAACGATATTTTCTCTCATCAAACTCACTTCAATTTGAGAAATTTTCCCATCTTTATCTTTTCGGTCCAATACTAAACTAACCGAAGTTCCTGCTTCGCCTCGAATTCGAGTCACCGCATCTTCCACGGTAAAATTTTCCGTATCTTCCCCATTGATCTTGCGGATCACATCTCCCGACTTGACCCCCGCCTTTGCACTCGGAGTACCTTCAATTGGGGACACCACGATCAAAGAACTATCCTTCATTCCCAAAGTCATTCCAACTCCGCTGAAAGAACCTTTCATACTGGTCTGAAAGTCTGTATAAGCTTTTTCATTCATATAGGCCGAATAAGGGTCGCCTAAAGCCTTGACCATTCCTTGCAAAGCCCCATCAACCAACTTATTGTCATCTACCGACTCATAGTAATTCCCACTGACTGTACGCATCCCTTTCCAAAGTCGATCGGCCCCATAAACTCCCCCTGGAAAAGAGGAAAAAACCATAAAAGCTGTTGATACCGATGTAAAAACAACCAGCATAACTCCAATAATCAGTAGTTTCATCCGACTTAAAAACATTCTCACTACCCCTTTACTACGATTCAAATTATAAAACACTCTTCTATTATACTACTTTAACCTTATTTTAAAAGCAAATTTCTTCTAATAGGATACATAATCATAAGGGTCTTGAAGCTCTCCATTCAAACGAATTTCAAAATGTAAATGTGGCCCGGTCGAATAACCAGTCGAGCCTACATAACCAATCACTTCTCCTTGTTTGATCAATTGACCAACCGATACTGGTGGAGCCTGATTTTGATGAGCATACACAGTAGCCAACCCATCCCCATGATAGATAATCACTGTATAACCCAATCCACCTAGCCAACCAGAAAAAAACACTTCCCCCCCATCGGCCCCTTTGATAGGCTCCCCATAGTAGCCACCAAAATCAGTTCCATTATGAGGTCGTACACTACCAAATACCGGATGAACACGCTTTTCACTAAAAACCGATGTCACTGCTCCAGTAGTAGGGCGAATATACTTTCCCGTGGCTCCTACCACTTCACCCCGAGCCATCTTCAAAGCAATTTCAATCTTTTTATCCAATTGCTCCAACTCTCGAACTTGTTTCTCTTGGAGTTGCTTATTTGGGAAAATTTTATCGTGGATTGCCTTTTGTTTATTCCGTTCTTCTAGTATCTCATTTCGCTTGAGTTCCGCCTCTTTTCGAAGCTCTTCTTGCTTTTTATGAGTTTCTTCCACTTCTTTTTTCATCTTTACCAGTGTACCACCCGCAACAGCACCAGAAATACCTTTCAGCATTTCTTTAATTTGCCAACTCGTTTCATCTAATTCAGTAACTTGCGCTTGTCCCATCGAACCAGGAGAAGGAAAAATCCGACCATAGACCTCTTTTTCATTATTCTTCAACTTTAAAATTTCGTGTTTATTTTTTACCTCATCTTTTTTCAACTCAGCCACTTGTTCAGCAATCATATGTAATTCTTCGGAAGCTATTTTGATTTCTTCTGCAAATCCAACCGACATGGATCCTACAAAAAGTGCAAATCCAATTCCTAGAAATAAAAATTTTCGTAAAAACTCTTTTCCCATCATTCTCTTACCTCTTTCTCCGAATCCGAATAAGGCACATAATCATAAGGGTCTTGAAGCTCTCCATTCAAACGAATTTCAAAATGCAAATGTGGCCCAGTCGAATAACCAGTCGAGCCGATATAACCAATCACTTCTCCTTGTTTTATTGATTGACCAACCGATACTGGTGGAGTCTGATTTTGATGAGCATAAAGAGTCGAAAATCCATTTCCGTGATTAAGGATTACCGTATAACCATAACCACTCATCCAACCGGAAAAAGCAACTTCTCCTCCATCGGCTGCCCAAATCGGCTCACCAAAATCCCCTTTAAAATCAGTCCCATTATGAGGCCGAACTTGGCCAAACACCGGATGCTCGCTAGTTCGACTATAAGGAGTT
>JAGOHU010000179.1 GCA_017995975.1 Negativicutes bacterium | reverse complement strand
CGGGAGAAAGAAAGATGTGCTGATGAACCCGAGGGAATTATACACTCGAAATTTACTTGCATCGATTCCTCCGCTACGCAATGTGCCAAGGCGTTTACCTATTCTAGGTGATGTGGATGACCTTGCTCTGGAAGGAGGGCCGTGTTGCGATGAAATATGAGGAGAGAAAAATTCTTCAAGTAAAAGAAGTTGATAAAATCTATGCTGGCGGTAATCATGCGGTCAAGCAGGTTTCTTTTGATATTTTTGAAGGAGAGTGCTTGGGACTTGTAGGTGAGAGCGGGAGTGGAAAGAGTACGTTAGCTCGCTGCTTGCTTACTTTAGATAGAATTGATTCGGGCGAAATTTGGCTCAATGAACAGTCGCTACATCAGATGAAATCAAGCGAGCTCCGCCGAGCCAGACAAAAGATGCAGGTTGTTTTCCAAAACCCGACTGGTTCTTTTAATAGTAAAATTTCAATGAAAGATTCATTGCTTGAGCCTATTCGTTGTCAAAAAAAAGCGTGTCCTAGTTTTCTAGGTAAATCTTCTCTCAAAGAAGATAGAATTGCTGAGCGATTGATGGAACTCGTTCATTTGCCGAGTAGCTGTTTAAATCGTTTTCCTCATGAACTTAGTGGAGGGCAGAAGCAGCGAGTTGCAATTGCCCGAGCAATTAGTGTAGAACCGTCGTTAATTATCTTAGATGAACCTACTGCGAGTTTGGATGTGTCTATTCAAGCGCGAGTGCTTAATCTTCTGAAAGATTTGCAAGATGAGCTAGGGCTTTCCTATTTGTTTATTTCCCATGATCTGAGCGCGGTTCATTTTATGAGCGAGCGGTTGATTGTAATGAAAGATGGTTATATTGTGGATCGTTCATCCCGCAAAGAGCTTTTTGAACCAGAGCGGCATGACTATACGAAATCACTGATTGAGGTTTTTGATTTTTAAGTGTTTGACTTGTTTTTAGAAGTGAAATGATTTCACTTTGGAGGAGGAATTATGCAGGAGAGTTTGGGAATTACTTGGAAAGACCATAAAAATTTTATTTCTCTTGCCGTTCCCTTGATTATTGCGAGTCTGACGACCCCTTTGTTAGGAGTTGTGGATACCGCAATTATGGGGCGATTTCCTCAGGCGGCGTATATTGGTGGAGTTTCGGTTGCTGTACTTATTTTTAATACCCTTTACTGGGCCTTAGGATTTCTGCGAGTTAGTACTGCTGGCTTTAGTGCGCAAGCAAGTGGCTCAAAAAATTCGAAAAATCTTACGCTAGCGCTTTTGCGCCCACTGGCAATTGCTTGGGGACTAGGTTTTCTGATTGTTGCGCTTCAGTGGCCGATTAAGGAAGCTGCTTTTTCCTTATTGAATCCGTCGAAGATGGTTGGTTTGATTGCTAGTGATTATTATGATGTACGAATCTGGAGTGCTCCTTTTACCTTGACGAACTATGTGATTGTGGGCTGGCTAATGGGTCTTACAAAAATCAGACTTTCTTTAACTTTCCAAGTAGCTATGAACATCTTGAATATACTGCTTGCTGTTGTTCTTGTCATGGGTTTTGGCTTTGCAGCTCAGGGAGTTGCAACGGCAACACTGGTTTCGGAAATTTTTATTGCTGTAGTCAGTTTGTGGGTTGTTTTTAACAGTAAAGAGATTTCGTTTCACAATATTTCCCTCATATCGATTGTTCAATGGTCGGCTTTGGTTCATATGATGAAGATGAATCGAGATTTATTTATCCGAACAATCTGTATGATTGCTGTTTATAATATGGTTACTGCATATGGTATGCGCTATGGTGATTCGATTTTGGCTGGAAATGCCATTTTGATGCAAATTCATTTTTTAATGGCAAATTTTTTAGGTGGAATTGGAAATGCTGGAACTGTGATTGCTGGAAAATCGATTGGTCAAAAGAATCGTGTATTATTTTACCAGTCGATTTATCTAACAGCGATATGGGGGGCAATAATGGCTTCAATTTTAACAGGACTTAGTGTACTCTTTCAAAGTCCGTTGATTGGAATCTTTACGAACCTACCGGCTGTTTTGCAGGCGGCAAACGACTATTTTTATTGGATTTTGTTCTACCCGCTACTTGGATTTTGGGGACTAGGATTGTT
Organism: Negativicutes bacterium; assembly: GCA_017995975.1. Classification (GTDB taxonomy): domain Bacteria; phylum Bacillota; class Negativicutes; order JAGOZY01; family JAGOZY01; genus JAGOHU01. The sequence continues at coordinate 1,650 of JAGOHU010000179.1, read as the reverse complement.
TGGCATTTTTGTAGGTGCAACAACTGCGGGACCGATCCGCAACTCTTTGGTCTATTCATTAATAGTGTTTTTATTATGTTTATGGCTCAGTGTTGATAAACTTGGCAATAATGCGATTTGGCTATCATTTACTCTTTTTAATTTAGCCAGGTCACTATTTCTCTGGAAGGACCTTTCTTTGCTAAAAAGAAGTCTATTTAAAAATAACTGTTTGAAGGAGATTTAATATAATGGAAAATTTCTATAAGGTTCGGCCTATCCAAAAAGAAGATATTCAGGTAGTCCAAGCTTTTTTGATGCATCAGCTTAAAACGTTGTTTTTTCAAGACAAGCAAGGAGCAATTACAGACGATGTCTTGGGCTTAGAAAAAATGTATTTATGGCCCGAGAGAAACAATTTATGGGCTGCATTTGATCAAAACGGAAAAGTAGTTGGGACCGGAGCGATCTGCATCTATAATGATCGTATTGATTGTATAAAAGGGCGGTATCATCTACCTGAGACTGCCGAAATTGGTCGTTGCTATGTAGATGAGATGATCCGCCGACAAGGCATTGGCTCAGAGATCATGGCAGAGATGGTTAAATTTTGCCAAGAGAAAGAGTATAAAAAAATGTATTTACATACACATCACTTCTTGCCTGGCGGTTTTGATTTTTGGAAAAAGCAAGGTTTTGAAATTCTGATTGATGATGGTCAGGATGGTGGTTACGAGACAATTCATATGGAGAAAATACTTTGATTTTATTGGTGTAGTCAAAAAAAAGTACCAGACCCAACGAAAATACTATTAACTTAGATGAAATAGTGCTCAAAGATTTATGTCTTTGGGCACTATTTCGTTTTTTCTTCTAATATTGATTAGGCGAATGAATTTTTTTGGCTTGAAAAGGAAGTAAATAATCGGTTTAACACCAAACATCATTCCCAAAATACCATAAGCAGGTTTACAAGTAAGTTTAGTGAAATCTTTTAGAAAGAATGAAACTTTTGGACTTGATTGCCATGACCAATTCATTTTTAAGTGAACTTCATGTAAGCCAAATGAAAGTGGGAATTTCTTTTTTTCACCGTTGGCGATTTCGCCGACTTCAATACCATCAATAAAAATTTTATAGTTGAACAAAAATCCTACCATCGAACTTTCGCGATAGATTTCGACAAGTGGTTGAAACTCTTTGACTTCGATTGTTGTATTTTGATTGGCTCCGCAACTAGGGCAAAAAAGGGTATCAATAGGATTTTCTTTTTGACATTGTGTGCATTTCATGACCACCATCTCCTTAATTGTTAGAAAACAATTTTTTAATGCTTTGTACTATGAGTTCAATTCGCTTTTTAAGTGGCGGAATAACATATTTGATGGATTCGGTAATTCCATCAGTTTTAAAATCAGGGTCTTTTTTGTCTCTCTGAGTTGGTGACATATTTTACCTCCTTTGATTAAGTTTTAAGGATTTTTTGTATCAATGAGTTCACTGATATCCATTTCTAAGGCTTGGGCTACACAGAAAAGTACATGTAATGAAATGCTTCGAGTGCAATTCCCACACTCAATACGAGAAAGGTAAGAAGCACTTATTTCTGCTCGCTTAGCAAGCTTTTCTTGGGTGTAGCCGCGCATTTTGCGGTAGTAAATTACCTTGATC
>JAGOHU010000178.1 GCA_017995975.1 Negativicutes bacterium | reverse complement strand
AGTCCTTCACTTTGGTGAAGGACTTTTCTCTTTACTGGGATTTATAATTTATTTTGAAAGGATTGATAGCAATGGAAAATCAAAAAAGCTTTTTTCAAAGAATCAATGACCAAAATAATAAGATGAACAAAAGCGACTTTATTAAAGCTTATTTTGGAATGTGGGGAATTTTAATCCTACTTGTAATCATTGTTGGTCTTATCGCTCCCAGTACCGTCAAAGGCGCTGCAATGGGAGGCAGTGTAGGGTTCTTTTACCTTTTCCAACAACGGCTCCGATACTTTGAAATGAATAAATGGATTGCACTGGTTACTTTTACTGGGATTGGCAATGTAGCTGTAGAGTCTCACTAAATATGAGAATTACGGGAAATATCGTGAGATCGTGAGATCGTGAGAAAGTCAGTAAATTCGGGGGCTTTCATAAATACCGCAATCAAGATGGAAAACTTTTGTCTCACTTAAAATGAGAATAATTAGAGGGGTAAAAAACAAATTTTGAAAATGTTCATTCTGAGCGGACAGCGTTATAACCAACCATTACGAGTTGTAACGAGCAAACAAATATAGTAAAATCAAGGCATCTGAGGATTATTTCCTTAGATGCCTTTTTTATTTGTCCATTTATTTTAGAAGAAAAATCTATTAAGGGTAGTGCAATGCTCTACCCAACAAAACACTTATAATATATAAGGTTTCGCAGGTTGTGAGACAATGTAAAAATATTCATTATCTGTATAAAAAGAAAGAATAAATAAATCAGAGCTTTCGATAGTTCTTTTTGTTGATTTTTTTTGTCGATATAGTCTGCAAATGCTTTTTCGAATGTGACAATTGCCCATCCTTGTAAGTGAGGATCATCAGAATTATATAATTTTTCTAATGTTTTAATTGCTAGTTCTAACTTTGGATTTGAAGTATGATCATTTTCTTTTATTTGTGCTTCTTTTCCTGTAATAAGCCAGTCAGTCGATACAGAGAAATGGTTTGCGATATTTAGAACAGTTAGTGCTGAGGGAATCTTTTTGTTCTTCTCATAACCGCTGAGATTACTAACTAGAATCGTTAACTTAAGGAAATAATCAATAGATTTATCCATCTGATGGACTCGAGGCTAATCGTTAAAGTGCCTAGAATAAATTCTAAAGAAAAGTATATGGTAAATATTTTGAAAAAAGAGAAATAAATAAAGGTTTTGCTCTCTCCATGTCTAATATAGTATGTAGTATACAATATACAGAATAATCTGAAATCGTTAGAAAGGGGAGAGATCACTACTCATTTGTTTTGACCCTATAAGATATAGTTCGTCAGTTCGTATTGAAGAATGATTGGTGGCTAAATCATACCTTAGCGAAGATTCTATCAGAGCAAATTTGTAGAAATCTAAGATTTTAAATTTTTCAAAAGTACTTGGAAAATAAACGAAGGATAGGTGAATTCAAATGAAAATTGGTGTGCCAAAAGAAATAAAAAATAATGAGAATCGAGTCGCAATCACTCCAGCAGGAGTTGTTCATATGGTTCGCAATGGTCATGAAGTATATGTGGAAAAAGATGGTGGTATGGGTTCTGGATTTACGGATGCCGAGTACCAAGCTGCAGGAGCTACCATCCTTGATACAGCAGCGGAAGTTTGGAATACAGCCGATATGATATTAAAAGTGAAAGAACCTCTTCATGCAGAGTTTCAATATTTTAGAAAAGACCTGATATTGTTTACTTATCTTCACTTAGCCGCCGAAGCTGATTTGACGAAAGCATTGATGGAGAGCCGCGTGGCTTCTATTGCTTATGAAAGTGTTCAATTGGCTGATCACAGTCTACCTCTCTTGGCACCGATGAGCGAAGTGGCAGGACGGATGTCGGTACAAGTGGGAGCCCATTTTCTCGAAAAGCCCCATCAAGGCAAAGGAGTGCTTCTTGGAGCAGTCCCAGGGGTAAAACGAAGTAAAGTGATGATCATCGGTGGAGGTACAGCTGGTACCAATGCAGCTAAAATTGCAGTAGGAATGGGAGCTCAAGTCTCGATCCTTGATATAAGTGCAAAAAGATTAGGCGAATTAGATGATCTTTTTGGTAGTCAAATCTGCACAATCATGTCAAACCCACACAATATTACGGAAGAAATTAAAGATTCTGATTTAGTGATTGGTGCAGTATTGATACCAGGAGCGAAAGCACCAAAATTGATTACTGAAGAAATGGTCAAATCAATGAAGCCCGGTTCAGTCATTGTAGATATTGCAATTGATCAAGGGGGAATTTGTGAGACCGGAGAAAAAGTGACAACCCATGATAATCCTATTTTTATTCGGCATGGGGTCACTCATTATGCAGTAGCTAATATGCCTGGAGCTGTACCAAGAACTTCTACTTTTGCTTTGACCAACGTGACTATTCCTTACGCAGTAAAAATTGCAAATCAAGGGGTAGACAAAGCATGTGCGAGTGATCCAGCACTCCTTAAAGGGATCAATACAATTGATGGAAAATTGGTCGCTAAAGAAGTGGCTGATGAACTAGATTTGTCCTACACACCAGTTCAACAAGTTCAAATTCTATCAGCGATCAAAGGACTATTCTCTTAAAAATAAAATAATACGAAATTCTGAAAAGAATTCATAGATAAAGCCTCCTGTCATAAAGTAGAAAATGACAGGAGGCTTTGTTTAACCATTTTAAAGAGAGGATCATTTTTAGAAAAAGTTATTTTTCGACATTTGATTTGATCCACTGGATATCTTCTTTTGTAAACTGAATATTCGTTTTCTCACCCTGATCTTGCAGGATTTTTTTGCCACAAGCTGAGTAATTGGATAAACAATATTAAAATGATCAGCTCCATCGATTTTAAATGCTCTAAAAGGTACATTGTTTGTTTTAGCAACTTCTTCAATTTCATTAAATTCGTGCCAGTAGTTTTCAGATCCTTCAAAATAAAAAGTAGGTGATTTGAGGGAAGTAATATAAGTACGAGGGGAGCGAAGAGTAAATTCTTTTCATCCCGTTCATGTGATTTTAGTTTACATAAAATTATTGACAAGGTCGAATGAGGAAAGATAAAATTTCTAGAGAGGTATTTTTTACCCAGAAACACAAGAAGATGATGCCAAAGATTCTCTTGGCAACCTAGGACAGTAATTTACTGAATGAGGGATGGAATAGTGAAAATAAAAAAATATATTACTATTATACTTATAGTACTTCTAGTTGTTTTATGTTGGGCAACATTTGCAGATATTAGCATGAGAGTGTTGGAACGATTCGGAAAGATCAGAATATATAACATTCCACGCGAATATGGAATTTATTTGAATATTATTCAAAATTCAATATTCGCAATAATTATTTCAAAGTTAATAAAAAATAAGTTTCGAACAATGAATAGGGTCAAACAAGGAATAATTTGCTCAATAATGTTGTTGTTATCCTCGGGGAATTTTATGTCGATATTTCTAATTTTGCTTTTACTAGGATACGAACCACAAGCAGGTCTACTAAATCAATTTATTATAAAATGGCTATTTGCAATTTCGTTAGCCCAAGTAATTGTATTTTTAGACGATAAATATTTAACATTTGAAAAGTAATGACTACTGCAATGATAAATAAGATGGTGATAATTCAACTTGTTAAATCGTATAAAGAAGCAGAAGTTCGATTTCGCGAGAAGAGTTACGTAGATACCTAGTGGTTCAGGATGAGTTCAACGAGGAAACGAAAGTGCATGAAAAGTAAAAATCAACTCGTTTTCTCTACAAATGCACTAAAAG
>JAGOHU010000177.1 GCA_017995975.1 Negativicutes bacterium | reverse complement strand
GGAATTTATTTTTCTTTATTTATTTCACTACCACTTGCAGTGAAATTCCACGGATTTCTTACTCGCATTATGGGAAAAGAAGAAGGAGGTAAAGCGTAATGAGAACATTAGAGTCGGTTTTTCTTTTGATTTTAAGTAGCGTGATCATTGCGGCTGCCACAATGGTAGGGTATAAAGTACCTTTGATGGATACTTTTATTGGGGTGAGTGTACTTCTCATAGTGGGTCTTACGGGCTTTTTAATTTCCCGCTTGCCAATGCTCAACAAATTACCTTCGGTTGTATGGATTTCGGTAGTGGCCATTTTTGTTTCGAGTGCTGCGTTTCCTTGGAGCAAAGAAGTGGTAAAGTTGGCTTTTAAAGTTCCTTTTATGGCAGTTTGTACTCCTACTTTAGCTTACGCAGGGTTGTCGATTGGAAAAGACTTTGAAGCATTTCAAAAGCTTTCATGGCGGATTGTGCCAGTTGCTTTGGCGGTAATTGCAGGGACTTTCTTGTGTGCTGCAGTGATTGCTCAATGGGCTTTACGCTTAGAAGGAGCAATCTAATTTTGCTTTGATTTTAGGGTTGGGATAGAAGGGATGGGGACAAGATGACTAAAGAAGAACTAAAACGTAAGGTCTGTGAGGCGATCGCGGCTCGCAAGGATGATATTATTGCTTTAGGTGAATCGATTTTTAATGAACCCGAGCTTGGGTATAAAGAGACAAAGACTGCTGGAAAAGTGGAGCAGATCTTCACTGAATTGGGAGTTCCTTACCAATCTGGTGTGGCTTTGACTGGTGTGAAGGGTCGCTTAAAAGGAAAAGAGTCCAAGTATTCGGTTGCAGTAATTGGAGAATTGGATGCAGTAGTTTGTCCAGATCATCCCAATGCAGACCCGATCTCTGGTGCGGCTCATTGCTGTGGACATAATGTTCAAATCGCTACCATGGCTGCGGTGGGTATGGGCCTAAAAGATGCAGGAATTATGGAACATTTGGCTGGAGATGTGGTGCTTTTTGCAGTGCCTGCGGAAGAATATGTAGAGATCACTTACCGAAATAAATTGCGTGAAGAAGGCAAGATCGAGTATATCGGTGGCAAGCCTGAGTTGATTCGGATTGGTGCTTTTGATGATGTAGATATGGCTTTGCAAATTCATGTGATTTCTGATCCAGAAGGAAAAGGCTTTATTGATATGTCTACTACGAGCAATGGCTTCGTAGGCAAATTGATTCAGTATAAAGGCCGGGCTTCTCATGCGGCGGCGGCTCCTCATGACGGAGTGAATGCTCTGAATGCGGCTATGATGGGAATTATGGGAGTCCATGCACAAAGAGAGACTTTCAAAGATGAAGATCATGTACGTTTTCATCCGATCATCACCCAAGGTGGGGACTTGGTAAATGTAGTACCAAGTGATGTACGGATGGAGAGCTATGTGCGAGCTGGCAATATTAAAGCCATTCAGGATGCAAATATCAAAGTCAATCGAGCTTTAGAAGCTGGTGCGATGGCAGTGGGTGCTGAAGTAGTGATCCAAGACTTGCCAGGCTATCTACCTCTTTATAATGATCAAACCCTGAATCAAATCATGGGTGACAATGCCCGTGAGCTGATCGGTGCAGATCGAGTAGGAGTGGCGGAGCATATGGCTGGTAGCTTTGATATGGGAGAAGTATCTCATATCATGCCGATCTCTCATCCTTTGATCGGTGGAGTGGTAGGAAGCCTACATGGAAAAGACTATAAAATCATTGACCAAGACTTGGTATATGTGAAATCAGCTCAAATGATGGCCATGTCGGTCATTGATCTTCTTTACGGGGAAGCAGAAGGAGCAAATCAGCTCATGAGTGAGTACAAACCATTGCTCAAAAAAGATGAACTTCTGAAATTTCTAGATTCATTTGCAAGTAAATAAGTAGAATTTGAAAATCTCTTAGCTAGGTTTTTTGGCAGAAGTGTCGAATTGCTTGGGTAAGAGATTTTTTTATTGAGAGGTGGAGTTGGGAAAATGAAGCGAATTTTTTGTAGTCTGATCCTTATTTTGTTGTTCATCACAAATATGGCTTGGGCCAATGAAAGAGAACGGTTGGATTTTTCGAGTGATGAAATTTTAGTATTGTCTTCCCGAGAGGGAGAATGGTTCAAAGTTGGTAGCAACGAAGATGGTGGAGAATTGTATCTATTTGCATCATCAATCATTGGGCTGGAAAAATATTATCAAAAAAACTCTAACCTTCCAGAGCCTCAAAGCTATAAATTTCTGGTGAAACAAAAAATAAATGATCAAGAATCAGTGATTGTTTTGTGGGAATTGGATTTTAGTGCCAATCGAGGCAAGATGGGTAAAGTTTATTTTATTAGGCCTCAAGGAATTGAAGAAAAAAATCCTTCGCCTGAGTGGTTTCTTGCGGCAAATTCGGAGGTAGTGAAAAAAGTACAGACCGATGCACGGAAATATGCTGGCGTGAGAAATACTGATTTGTCAGTATGGATTATGGAAGAAAGAAGCAATAAGTGGTTTGCCAGAGCGGAAGAAACGAAAAATTGGTACAATGTGAATCCCTTTGTTTCGAAGCTATATCTATACACTCCTGATTTGGTGGAACTTTCAAAGAGCACTTCCCAAAAAGGACTGATTTTTGCCAAAGTTGTGGAAAAGGATAGTGTCCAGGTTTTCCAAGTAGAAGTCGATTTAAAAAATCAACGGGCCCGAGAATGGGATACAGTAATCGAAAAGAAAGATTTTATGGGTTATGAAAAGGTCAGCTATTTGCATGCAGACTATAGCATTTCAGACTGGGTCTCGATTGAATCATCGGAAATCGCTGGAGGGGTTGCTAAAATAGCCGAATCAACTGAAATGATCCGGACTTTGCAAAACCTTCCAGCCAATTGGGAAGAAGAAATTCGAAGTTGGCCCTCGAGTGCTTCTCGTTCGAACGATTGGATCAAAATAAAAAATGACTTTAATGGCGCAATTTATTTTCAAAAAGCCAGTCTGGAAAAGGCGAAAAAACAGTATTTGGCAACTGGTGCGAGCGAACCTTTGGCTATCTTAATCAAATTTGAAAATCAAGCAGGTGTTGAAGTAGTTACAAAATGCGGTGTTGATTTTGCAAATCAAAAAATCCAATCCCAAATGATATTGCTTGTAAAAGGAGATCAAGTTGTTGGCTTGAACACGATTATTTCATCTTGGGAATTGAAAAATAAAGTTCCACTGTTAGAGTTTATTTATGATGAATTGGAAAGACAAGTGAAATGATTATTGTGGATGGAGGAACAGTGAAGAAAAGAGGAGTGTATGTTTGATAAACTAATAGAGCAATTGGAGAGGCCAGAAGTTTATCGGGAGAATAGCGAAGCCTTTTGGAATGATGAACATATTTCAAAGCAGCTTTTAGAGGCTCATTTGAATCCTAATTTTGAGGGAGCCAGCCGGAATCATGAATTTATTGAGAAATCGATCGAGTGGATTGGTTCTCAAGTTGTTGGGGATAATGTAAAGATTTTAGACTTGGGTTGCGGGCCTGGACTTTACTCACTTCCTTTGGCTCAGAGAGGATGGGTAGTCACTGGAATTGATTTTTCGGAAGGCTCTATCAGGTACGCAAAGCAAAAATCAAAAGAAGTTGGCTGTGAAATTCGTTATGAGTTTCGAGATTATTTGACCATTGATTTTAAAAATGAATTTGATTTGGTATTACTAATCTATTGTGACTTTGCGGTACTGGCCCCTGAAAAAAGAAAGATATTGGTAGAGAAAATATTCCGGGCATTGAAGCCAGGCGGTAAG
>JAGOHU010000037.1 GCA_017995975.1 Negativicutes bacterium | reverse complement strand
CAATGAAACCAACGCCTGAATCTCCACCATCAAAGGTCGCAGCCCTTCCATACAGGCAAACACAATGGAGCCAGGAGCATTTTCGGGTCGCTCTTCTAAAAGCAAAGAAGAAGGATTCTCTACTTCTTTCAATCCTTCTTGAGTCATTGTAAAAATGCCGCTTTCATTTATACTACCAAAGCGATTTTTTATCGCCCGAAGCATCCGAAAAATATGATTTTGATTGCCTTCAAAATACAAAACCCCATCCACCATATGTTCCAGCATTTTCGGCCCTGCAATCGCCCCATCTTTCGTCACATGACCAATGATCAAAGTCGAGATCGTACTTTCTTTTGCCAAGCGCAAAAGATGTCCCGTACACTCTCGTACCTGACTCACACTACCCGGTGCAGAGGCCACATCAGGTAAATATAACGTTTGAATAGAGTCTACAATCATCAAACTCGGCAAAATCTCCTTCGCCTCTCTCAGGACCACTTCTAGATCAGTTGCGGGCAACAAAATCAAAGTCTCCGGCAAAGGCCCAAGCCTCTCAGCCCGCATGCGAATCTGAGCAGCTGATTCTTCTCCCGAAATATATAGAATTTTTTCACCTCGGCTCGCCAGGGCCATACTCACTTGCAAAGCCAATGTAGATTTCCCGATCCCCGGGTCGCCTCCAAGCAACAGAAGAGAGCCCGGGACAATCCCTCCACCTAGCACTCGGTCTATTTCTTCAATTCCGATCGCTACTCGGGGCAAAGGTTGGACCTCTACGGAAGTAATCGACTGAGGTTTCACAGCAGTCAATGATTCGTAAGCAGTTTTCCCCTTTTCTTTTCGGACTACCTCTTCTCGCAAAGAGTTCCAAGCCCCACAACCAGGGCAGCGACCCAACCATTTAGGCGAATCATAACCACACTCAAGACAAAAGAATAAACTCTTTGTTTTCGCCATTCTACACCTATACTTTCAAATACCAAAATATCCTAACGACAAAAGGCCGTTAGGATATTTTCGATTTCTACTCCCTAATTCCCTTTCTTTGAGAAAATTAGTTTTTCATCCCCTTGGTCTACTTGAATCAAATTACCTGCCGAAAATTCTTTTCGTAAAATCCCATCGGCCAATTCATCTTCTACCAATTTTTGGATTGCTCTTTTTAAAGGACGAGCTCCATATTGAGTATCAATTCCTTGATCTAAAATGTATTTCTTCGCTGAATCTGTAAACTCAAGCGTAAACCCATGCTCAACAAGACGTTTATTGACCCCACCTAATAAAATATCCAAAATTTGTTTTTGATCTTCCAACGATAGACTACCAAAGACAATTATATCATCTAATCGATTCAAAAACTCTGGACGAAATACTTTTTTTACTGCTTCCAAAATTTCTTTTGAATTTTGACCAGTTGCTTTCTTGTCCTCTATTTTATTAGCTAAAAATCCTAATGCTGCTGCATCCACTTCAAGCATTTTGACCCCTGCATTCGAAGTCAAAATAATGACAGTATTTCGAAAGTCGACAGTTCTCCCCTGACCATCCGTCAAGCGCCCATCATCCATTACCTGTAATAAAATATTGAACACATCTGGATGAGCTTTTTCGATCTCATCCAATAAAATAATCGAGTAGGGTTTGCGTCTTACCAGATCAGTCAATTGACCACCCTCATCATACCCTACGTATCCTGGAGGTGCACCTACCAACCGCGAAACCGAATGTTTTTCCATATATTCCGACATATCTAGTCGGATCAAAGCTTGTTCGCTAGTAAATAATACTTCCGCTAATGCTTTCGCAAGCTCTGTTTTCCCAACTCCGGTTGGTCCCAAGAATAGAAAGGAACCAATTGGCCGTTTGGCATCTTTCAGACCAGCTCTAGAACGGCGTACTGCCTTGGAAATGGCTTCTACAGCCTGGTTTTGACCCACCACACGTCGATGTAAAATATCTTCTAAGTGCAATAGTCGACCTGACTCAGACTCTTCCAATTGGGTCACTGGGATTCCAGTCCAACCCGAAACAATCTGAGCAATCGTTTCTTCTGTCACCACTCGTCGATCAACATTTGTCTCTTTTTGTAACGAACTCATTTCTTCTTGAACCTTTTGAATCTGATCACGTACATTTGCTGCCCGTTCAAATTCTTGAGCCAAAACAGCTTCTTCTTTTTCTTTCTCTAATTGAGTAATCATTTTTGCTTTTTCAAGCAAATTCGGATCTTCCTTTTTTTTCTCAATCCGAATTTTGGAAGCTCCTTCATCCATCAAATCAATCGCTTTATCTGGTAAAAAACGGTCACTGATGTATCTACTAGAGAACTTCACTGCCGCCGTTAAAGCCCCATCAGTAATCTGAACCCCGTGGAAAGCCTCATAGCGATCTCGTAATCCTTTTAAAATTTCGATTGCCTCTTCTTCGGTTGGTTCTCCTACCATCACTGGTTGAAAACGTCTTTCCAAAGCCGCATCTTTTTCAATATGTTTTTTATACTCATCCAAAGTAGTAGCACCAATCACATGAATCTCACCTCGAGCTAATGCGGGCTTTAGGATATTCGCCGCATCCATCGTTCCTTCAGTTCCACCGGCCCCAATCAAGGTATGTAATTCATCAATGAATAAAATGATGTTTCCGTCTTTTTTGACTTCATCCAACACATTTTTCAAGCGTTCTTCAAATTCACCACGATATTTGGTGCCCGCTACCATACCGGCCATATCTAAAGTAATGACTCTTTTTCCGTCCAACACCGGGGATACGGTTTTCTCAAAAATCCTCTTGGCCAGCCCTTCAGCAATTGCAGTCTTACCCACTCCCGGTTCGCCAATAAGCACGGGATTGTTTTTTGTCCGGCGACTTAAAATTTGAATCACCCGATCAATTTCTATATCTCGCCCAATCACAGGGTCAATCTTTCCTTCTTCGGCCAATTGATTCAAGTCTCTACCAAATTCATCCAATAAAGGAGTTGCTCCCGAATTGCTGCCTAAAGGATTACTTTCTCTTGCGGCTCCGCCCATTGCGAAACCACCGAGAAGTTCCATCACTTTTTCCTGAACATGATCAAGACGAACTCCCAGCTCTACCAAAACTTGAGCTGCAATCCCACCGCCATCCAGTAAAATCCCCAACAACAAATGTTCGGTTCCCACATAACCATGTCGGAGCTGTTGCGCACTAGCATAAGCCAATTCCAAAACTCGTTTCATCCTTGGAGTTAGAGTTTGTGGAGCCTCATCGTTATCCCCTTGAGGCATTTTGGCTAAAATATTCTTCCGAAGCAAATTACTTTCAACCCCAAGCCCCGTCAAGGCACGCGCCGCAATTCCTTCTCCTTCGTCTAGTAAGCCCAGAAGCAAATGCTCCGTCCCAATTCCTTGGTGGTGCATTTTTTGAGCTTCTGCTTCTGCCAATTCCATTACTTTTCTTGCTCGATCAGTAAATTTCTCCATCATAATTTATCCCTCCAAATTAATTTAATCCATCAATTCCTTCGCGAATCCATTTTGCTCGTCCTTGATCTCGTTCTTTTGAACTTAAATTTTCTCTCCCTTGTAGTTTTTGTAAAAAAAATGGCCGAATTGCCACGAGTAAATTTTCAAACCAATCCACCTTTCCTACAGGCAATGTATTTCTAAATCGCCCCAGCCGAACCCAACTGGCTAAGTTTAAAGCTTCCTCACTACTGATCTCATGGGCATACTTCAATATCCCATAAGCTCTTCCCGAATGATCAGCTAAGCTATCCAAGTCAATTTCCAACCGGGCCTTACGCTCTAACTCTGCAATCTGTTTGGTTAAAAAAGATAGCTTTTCTAATAGTTCCTCTTCACTGGTCCCTAACGTAATTTGATTTGAAAATTGAAAAATATGACCACTCGCCTCACTACCTTCGCCGTCCAAACCTCGTAAAATCATACCGTGAGGTTGGATCGCTCCAGTCAATTGACCCATTTTCTTTGCCAAACCTAAGGCAGGTAAATGAAGCATCACCGATGCTCGCATCCCTGTTCCCACATTGGTAGGACAAGTAGTAAGATAGCCCAGCTTCTCTTGATAAGCCCATTGATTTTTCGCTGATAATATCTGATCAGTTTCTCTCGCAAGACCATAAGCTTCTTCTAAATTCAGCCCGCGAGCCATGCCTTGGATACGCACATGATCTTCTTCATTAATTAAAACCGAAACCTGTGAGTCATCTCGAATGAGTACACCTTGACCAAGCGAACCTTCAGTGAGATTTTGACTTATCAGATGTTTTTCTACCAGCATCCATCGCTGATCCAATGAAATTTCTTCCATTTGAAAAAAAGAAAACTTACTCTTCATTTCTTTCTCCAATGGTTTCTGAGAATCACTCACCCGCTTCAGAACATTCAAACGTTCCTCACGATCTGCTTGATCAGGAAATTTCAAATCTTCAAAATTCCGTGCTAGCCGAACTCGACTGGATAAAACAACATCCGTATCATCAGCTTCACCGTTCAACCAACTAACCTTAGGTGACTCCAAGAATTCATTAATTCTCATCGGACTCACCCCTTTCATCACAAATAGCACGGATTTGATCTCGCAAGTTTGCAGCTTTCTCAAATTCTTCCTTTTCAACAGCTACTTGCATTTTTTTCTTGAGGCTGTTTAGTTTTTTATTTATTAATCTCTGTTCGGTGCTTTTCTCAGGAGCCTTACCCACATGAGTCGAAGTGCCTTGAATTTGCTGGATAACCGATAAAATTTCTGGTTGAAATGACTTATAACATTCTGCACAGCCTACTTTCCCGGTCTTTCGAAATTCATCCCAGGATAATTGACATTTCGGACAAATCTTATAAATCTTTCGGGAAATTGGTTTTCCTTCATGCATCATCAACTCAAGCCAATTTGATAAAAAGCTATCCATAATTCTCACACTCCTCTACTCGAAATGTACAACAAACTCAATCAGTTCCTTCGCACTCTTTTGGCGCTGAACTTCTGGAACCCACTCTTTAATAATCCCCATCATTTTTTGTAAAATCTCACATTCTTTTCTGGTTAGCAACCCAATTTGGTGAAATGAATTAGGTAACCTTTCCAGTTCCTTAAAAGATAAATCAACTTCCTCGGAAATTGAAAAAACCTTTCTTTCCATTGCATCCAATTCACCTTCTAATCGATCCATCATTTCCAAAGGATGAATCCGGATAAAACCACCATTTCCTCTACGAGATTCTACTTGAAAGCCATTATTTACCGAAAACCGGGTCCCCAATACATAGGTGACTTGTGATGGTGCACATCCCAACTCGTTCGCAATATCCAAACGTCTCAGTTCTAAATATTTATCTTCACTTTTCATCAAACGGTCTAATAAATAGCTTTCAATCAGCTCTGCAATGCTACTTCTTCGCAATTAAATCACCCTTCCATACTTATATTTTATTTGTCCTTTTGACTTTTGTCAATGTATATTCATTGTCTTTTTGACTTTTGAGCAAAAAAAGAAAGAGCCTAAGCTCTTCCTCATTTATTTAGGGTCTACAGCCGGACTTGGATCAAGCACCATCTCGGCAAATTGTTTGCCAAAAGTGAAGCAAGAGCCTAATTCTTGTTCATTTGCTGCCCATTTGACAGTAATTCCGGGCTGCACATTCATACCAGCCGCTTTCAAGGCTTCTTCAATCATACCATTTGAGCCGCCAGCCCAACCAAATGCTCCAAAAGCAGCCGCAAATTTCCCTTTCGGTTGAAGACCACGGAAATAATAAAGCAAGCCACCGATTGTCACCAAAACCCCATTATGCTGAGTTGGTGATCCGACAATCACACCACGAGCCTCTAAAATTTCTTTCGCAATTTCACTGCTAGGTGTTGAATTGGCTCTGAGCATTTTTGCTTGAACCCCACCAGACATAAGGCCTTCCATAATTTTGTAAGCCATTTTTTCAGTGGCTCCCCACATGGTGTCATAAACAATCACAACTTTGTTTTGGCTTTCCAAATTGGACCATTCTTCATACTTCTTGAGAATTTGGTCGATGTGGCTACGCCAAATCACTCCGTGACTTGGGGCAATCATCTTAAGGGTCAAACCTTCGACTTTTGGGAGTACATTTTTAGCAATTCGAGACAAAGGCATTAAAATATTCGCATAATATCCAGCAGCCTCTTCTAGAATTTCATAAAGATTATTCTCATCATCAAATTTACTTGTAGTGCAAATATGCTGTCCAAAAGCATCATTGGAGAATAAAATTTCGTCTTCCACCAAATAGGTCGCCATCGAATCTGGCCAATGAAGCATTGGTAGAGGAATAAATTTCAAAGTGCGTTGCCCCAAAGAGATTGAATCCCCTTCTTTAACAACCATAAAATCGTACTCTTCCCCATAATACTTTCGAATCTCACTTTTTCCTTGTTCAGTACAAACAACTTTCGCCTGGGGTGCAAGTCGCATCAACTGAGGTAAAGCGCTCGAATGATCTGGTTCTACATGATTGATAATCACATAGTCAATTTTGCTAAGATCAACAAGACTTTTCAGTCGCTCAATATATTCGGCAGCAAAAGTAAATTTCACTGTATCTAAAACAGCGATTTTTTCATCTTTAATCAAATACGCATTATAAGTAACCCCTTTAGGAGTCTCATAGCCATGAAAATCTCTTTGACTCCAATCAGTAGCTCCTACGGAATAAATATTATCTGCTAGTGTAATTGAATGAAAGTTAATCAAAATTTTTCCTCCTTTTATTTTCCGATGGTTTGTGCATTTTCTAACGTTTCTTTAGCTTCTTTCATCATACGATCTACAATCACTTTCGCTGGCTCAACCTGAGTCAAAGCCATAAGAGATTGTCCCGCCTGAACCATTCCTGTATCCACTTCCCCATCAACGATACCCCGTTTGTTGCTCCCAGTTGCCATTTTGGTCAATTCTTCATCATGACCACCTTCATGCTCCAATTGATTAAATTTATCTGTAAAGGCATTTTTCAAACCTCGTACCGCATGGCCTCCAGTCCAGCCCGTTAATGCACTATCCGTATCTTGAGCTTCAATGATTCGTTGTTTGGCCTTTGGGTGGATTTGGCATTCTTCAGCTACTAAAAAGCGAGTGCCTGATTGTACTGCATCGGCTCCCATCAAAAGCGCCGCAGCCATACCGCGTCCATCTGCAATCCCACCAGCTACAATCACTGGCAATTTTACTGCCGGAATAACCTGAGTCATCAAAGCCATAGTAGTAATTTTCCCAATATGGCCTCCCGCTTCCATTCCTTCAATAACAATTGCATCAGCTCCAGCTTCTTCTACTCTTTTGGCTAATTTAACACTCGGAACCACTGGAATCACTTTTACTCCAGCATCCTTCAATTTTTGAATAAAAGGAACTGGGTTTCCTGCTCCTAAAGTCACAAAAGCTACTTTTTCTTGGCAAATAACATCTACAATTTCATCTTTATTTGGAGCCATCAATTGGACATTAACTCCAAATGGTTTATTCGTTAGAGCTCGAGTTTTTCTAATTTCTTCTCGAACCGTTTCTGCCGATTGTCCGCCGGTAGCAATCACTCCGGTAGCTCCAGCATTTGCCATCGCTGAAACCAACTTCGATTCTGAAACCCAAGCCATCGCTCCTTGAATGATAGGATATTCTATTCCTAATAAATTAGTTATGCGTGTTTTCAAGTAAATCTCCTCCTAAGAACTATTCTTTGTTATCTCCATTCTATTCTATACTCTTATTCAAAAAATGGGAATAGTAAATTAGATTTTACTTTCCTCTCAGAACTGTCTATAATGGGATAGATTAAGTAAAATATTGGAGGAATTAGAATGAGTCTGATTGGCAATCATCTGCTTATGGATATTTACACTTCAACCCAGCCGAACTTAAAAGATCCGATCATGATGCAAAGCATCGTAGCAATGATCGTGGAAGAACTAAAAATCATTCCCTTGGGGATTCAATGTCATTCTTTGGAGGAAGATGGGGTTCTTTGTTCTGTACTATTAAATGAAGGCCAAATGAATATCCGAACTTACCCCCAGTATCGCTATGTGGCTCTCGACTTTTTTATTGAACCCACATTCGAGCACGAAAAAGAACTCATTCGGGCAATCAAAAAACACCTAAGTGCTGAAAAAACGAAAGTTACTCATATCAAGCGAGGCGACTTAGGGACCCTTACTGATATGAAACCGAGAATCAAAACGACCAGTGGACCAATTCGGAAAGTCAAAGATACAAGCAGTAAAGTCATTCGAATGCTCAAACGAAAATGATTTTCAAGATTTCCAATTATCACTCTTGACAAAAACGCTTTCTCAACGGATAATAATTATTGTAATCTAAATTTTGTTTTGGAGGTAATAAAACATGAGTAAATCAATTGAAAATCTAAAATCTGCCTTTGCTGGTGAATCCCAAGCAAGTATGAAATATCGTGCATTCGCACTACAAGCTGACGCTGAAGGATTTGGACAAGCTGCTCGATTGTTCCGTGCTACCGAATTAGCTGAAACAATCCATGCTCATAATCATCTAAAAGTTCTTGGTGAACTTGGTTCAACTCAAGAAAATCTTCAAACTGGTATCAATGGTGAAACCTATGAATTCACTGAAATGTACCCAGCTTTTGATAAAGACGCAAAAGAAGAAAATAATACTGATGCAATCCGTACTTTCATGTATGCAAGCGAAGCGGAAAAAGTTCATGCAGACCTTTACAAAAAATATCTGTCTGAAATGAAATCCGGTGCTGCTGCAGTTGATGTATATGTCTGTATGATCTGTGGTCACGTTGCTGAGAACGAAGCACCAGAAACTTGCCCAATCTGTGGTGCAAAAACTGCTGCTTTCCGTAAAATCGACTAATCAAAAATCAAAAACCTCGCTATCTTTAAGATAGCGAGGTTTTTTCTATTTTACCGAAGTAATCTACGAATAATACTAACAATCAGACCAATCCCTAAAATAAATAAGCCAACTGGTAGAGCAATTACCAAACCAATTATTCCAAGCAGAACCACCACTAAAACAATCAAGCACGAGCCATTTCCTTGATAAATTTTAATACTTGAAGATGAATTTCCAAAAATCCCTTCTGGCTCTTCCATCGCAGCATCAGAAGAAGTTTTCTTTTCCCCTACATCAATCGTTTCCCCTTGGTAGTCATAGACTTCTTCTTTAGACAGCAGACGTGGCTCCTGCCCTTCTACTCGTTCTTTTTCTTCCATTATTACCTACACCCCCAGAAAGAAAACTATACGTTTTCTAAAATTTCTTTCTGCTTTTTCTTCGTTAATGAGCTAAAAACTAATTCATAAGAATGATTAATCAATTTCTCTATTTTCTCTTTTTCTAGCTTACCATGTAAATCAATCGAATTCCAATGAACTTTATTCAAATAATAACCTGGCACAATCTCATCATACTCACCACGAAGCTGAATCGCCAATTCGGGATCACATTTCAACGAAATGATTGATTTCTTTTCTTTATCTTCTCCTAGGAGTACAAACATCTTATCAGCCACCTTCAAAAGATAAGCTCTCCATTCCTCTTTGTACTCTTTCACCACCCCAGGGTGTTTTTCTCCATAATCTAAGAAATACTTTTCAATCATATTTTCGCTCCTCACAAAAAGCTTCATTTTAATTTAGAGGCTGGATAAACAATTATATATCATATCATTTTACAGCTGGAACACCTTTGCTCCAAATATCCCAGTTTTTCAAAATATAGTCAACCATTCGACTACCCACAAGTTCTACGTTTTTAACCCCTACTTCGAATCCCCCTGGAGTTTGCCCTGGAGCTGGGTCTAAGTGCCCTAATGTCGTTTCATTTGGATTTCCTTGGTCAAAATTCACTGCAGTTCGCAAAGCCATCACACGATCGACTCCAACATTTTTACGGATGATATATGCGACTGCAACTCCTTCCATTTCAGTAATGACATAAGGATCAACTTTGTAAAGCTCCGTCATATACTGTGCTTCGTTCGATAAACCAGGGCCATGAAAAAAACAGTCGCCAGCAATATGAGTCCCTAAGCCAACAAAAGGCGATCGTTGAGCTGCCGCATTGGGATATAGCCTACGATAGGATTTTGCTGAATCCGAATCCAAGAGTGTAGTATCCTGAGTTAGTTTCATCGACCACTCTACCAAAGTAGGATTTAGTTGGATCAATCGTACAGATTCATAGCCTTTTCGAGGCATAAAGGTTGGAGCACCAGGAGTATTTTCATTGGGAGACCATCGATGTCCAAGATCATAATCAACCAAGTAAGTTCCCCAAAAAACCGATGCAATCGTACCTTGTGACGGAGGAGTTCCGGCTACACCAGAGATTATAAAATAGGTTTCAGAAAAATCATATCGTGGGTCACTCAATATTGCTTGCATGGACGAAGAAGAACGAACCTTTCCCATACCAAGAATAGCGCCAGCAACGCCATCTTCATTGCAGTAAAACGGATTCTCTGTGCCTGCAATCGCCACAGGCTCAGTCTTCATAAAGTAGCGCTCGTACCAGTGTTGAAATTCTCCTGCTCGGTCGCCAGTATTCGCACCAATTTCAAACATTGCACCAATAAAAACCTTAACTTTAATTTTCTCTGGTTGCGATGCAGATACATCAACCGGATTGGCCAAAATACCTATCAAAGCGATCATACAAACTAACAACAATGACATACTTTTTTCTTTTACTCTTAAAAACATATTCTTATGTCCTCCTCTAATACGATAAATCATAATTAACCAAAATATCCCCAACGAAATATCTAAAAATCTCCTTAAAGCCTATGATAGATTTTTTCTAACTTATCTTTTCCTATCCAGCAAAACCACACATTCAACGTGTATTCCAAAGTACCACAAGGCTCCAGATAGCTACATCAATATAACCGTAGCCTTCGGTAATGGTGATGGAATGATCCCATTGGATAACATTGGTGCTTTTCGCAATAAACTCCCACTTAATAATATAGCCTTAAAAGCGGAGGCTTACAAGCCAAAACCACGAACTACTTACAAAATGATACAAGACTATATCGTTAAAAAACATAGCTTCAATGTCCATACTGCATACATTGCTGAAGTTAAACGTAGTTTAGGGCTTCCCATGTTCGATGCGCCTAATGCAGTTGAAACTCTTAAAAGTCCTCGAAAGCACCCCACTCATATTCAAGTCGTTGCTATAAAAGAAGCGTTAAGTCACTTTGAAGTCATTTAGAACAGAAACGCCTTTTGCATTTTGCAAAGGGCTATTTCTGTTTGTGCAAACAAGTTAATTTCTATCTTTTATCACTAATCTCGAAGGAGGAACAAAAGTGAATGCTAATGTAATTGCCATCACCAACCAAAAGGGCGGTGTTGGAAAAACAACCACCTGTGTTAATTTAGGAATAGGACTGGCACTTGAAGGTAAAAAAGTGCTGCTGATAGACACTGATCCGCAAGGCAGCCTATCCATTAGCTTGGGACATCCGCAGCCTGACAAACTGCCTGTTACCCTCGCTACTGTCATGAGCAATTTACTGACGGACAAACCTGTTGATAGCAAAGAAGGCATTTTAACTCACGCCGAAGGCGTGGATTTACTCCCTGCCAATATTGAGCTTTCCGGCATGGAGGTATCCCTCGTCAATGCCATGAGCCGTGAAACCGTCTTAAAGCAATATATCGACACTTTAAGAAAGCAATATGACTATGTGCTTTTAGACTGCATGCCTTCCCTTGGCATGCTGACAGTCAATGCCCTTGCAGCGGCTGACAGTGTGATTATTCCTGTGCAGGCTCAATATCTGCCTGTCAAGGGATTGGAACAGCTCTTGCAGACTATTCACAAGGTTCGCAAACAGATAAATCCCAAATTAAAGATAGATGGTGTTCTGCTGACAATGGTAGACAACCGCACCAATTTTGCTAAGGACATCGGCTCCTTGCTCCGTGAAACCTACGGAGGCAGCATGAAGGTTTTTTCGGTAGAAATCCCCCATTCTGTGCGTGCTGCTGAAACCAGTGCCGAGGGCAAGAGCATTTTTGCCCATGACCCAAAAGGCAAAGTTGCTGAAGGCTACAAGGAATTGACGAAGGAGGTGTTAAAAATTGAAAAGCTCCGCCAAAAAAATAAGTCTGACATCGGTAGATGATTTGTTTTCCACTGAAGAAAGCCGTGTCGATGAACAAAGAGAAAAAATTGCAGAGATACCCCTATCCCAACTCTATCCTTTCAAAGATCATCCCTTTAAGG
>JAGOHU010000176.1 GCA_017995975.1 Negativicutes bacterium | reverse complement strand
GACCTTCTAGTACTTCTTGAGCTTCCAAACGCAAGTCGTCAGTGGGCTTGCTCATAAACTGCTCCGCTGCGGTAGCAATTTCTTCTACCGAGCTACCGATTTTGATGATCGCAACTCCATCAACCATCACTGGTACGCCTTGCTCTGTATAAACTTCGGGAGTTGTTACATCTAATTTATGAGAAAGTAGAGACAAGTACCCATATTGTTGAAAAATCGGAATAATAAAAGCGCCACCACCACGAATGATCTTAGCTTTTCTACCAAAAGAGTCGGTGACAACACTTCCACCTATCATAAAAGAACCGGTGATAATCATTGCTTCATCTGGTCCGACCGTTTTGAAGCGAGTCCAAAAAGCCAAAGCTAAAAGTACTATGACTGCTAGTACAACTGTTAGTGTAGTTATTTCCATTTATTTTTCCTCCTCATTTTTTCTTTCCTCTTCTTTTGGCCATGATACATACAATGTACCCTCTTCTACAAATTCTACTTTGACTTTTGCCCCTCGAGGGATTTCCTCCTCTCCACGACTTGCAGCAATCTGATTGGTATAGCTAGCCCCAATACGTAGAATCACTTCACCATATTTTCCATTTCCAATTGGAGTAATCACTTCCCCAATTTCTCCAACTAAATCTTGTATTGAAAAAGCGGTCGAATTTTCGCTTTCTCTCATTGGTTTTAAATACAGATAGTAAAAAGCTAGAGTAACAAGCAGTGCGATTGCAATGGCAAATAAAATGATAAGCATCATTGAAAAATTTGTTCTCTCACTCAATAAAATACCAGCTCCGCCAAAAACTGTGATCCCGGTTACCAGTTCCGAAAAATTGATAGGTCCTTCAAAACAAAAGACTTCATCAAAAACCATTACAAAAACCGCAAGAATGGCTCCAATGATCAAGGATCCTTG
This sequence comes from Negativicutes bacterium, assembly GCA_017995975.1. GTDB lineage: Bacteria > Bacillota > Negativicutes > JAGOZY01 > JAGOZY01 > JAGOHU01. The sequence continues at coordinate 2,882 of JAGOHU010000176.1, read as the reverse complement.
GAAAATTGAAATCCAATTTAGTTCCAGCATGGCTAACACCACCTAGCATAATTTTTAATAATTTTATAAGTATTTCGATAAAAAGTGCCAAAATACCTTCCGAATAAAGCAAAAAAAAGAGAAGTCGTAAAAAACGACTCCTTTTTAAGGTTTACATTTAGGGTTTACATTTAGGATTGGCAAACTCTAGTCCATTCACATTGCTTACATAAATTTCATCGTAGTCATCTGGGTTTCGGTCACGATAACCTGTAATCACTACACGCTCTCCTCGAAGGTTTAAAAGTTCTTGTGAAATCGGTTGAATTTGTCCATCCCCATCGTAGTCTGCATCTGCTAAAGAACCGTTCCCTAAATTCAACTTTATCCCATTAACAAAAAATCTTCCCTCATAATAGTCTAACGGCCCAACAATTTTTACTGGATCATACAGATTTGGCTGAGCCCAGACTGAGGTTGTTGCAAAAACTAATAGTATCACTAAAAAAATAATTCGTTTCATTTTTTCACCTCATATTCTCTCTCTCTCTACTCATATCATCTTAACCGATAAAACAACTATTATTCAATATAAGAAGGACAGTGTTCACTAATAGTTCACATTTACCTACTCGTTTATTTTATAAAGTCGCTTATTTATTCTGGAATATTCGTATTATGTTTTTTTCTTCTGGTCAATCCGAGATAAATTGCTAAAGGAAACATTAAAAGTGGAATAAAAACAAAAAAATTAAATACTTTCGGAAAATTCAAACGTTGAATTTGCCAATAAATAACTGGGCTCATACAAACAAAATAAAGCCCAAAACCTGCATAATAGTATTCCGGCAGATCGTATACCTGACTGGCGACAATAAATTGATATAGAACTGCAAAAATCAGTAATACCCAAAATAGAAAAGCAGCTCGAATTAAAATCTCTTTTTTCTCCATTTTTTTTATTCCCTCCCCTATCTATGACTATTATAGCACATTGTTCTACATCAATTGACAATGATTCTCACAAGTGCTAGTATTTCACTTGCAACTGAAATTGATTCTCACTAACTAGTTTAAAGGAGTGTTTTTATGAAAAAATGGATTTCTTCGTTTCTTGCAATCTCTTTGGGTTTAGTCATCGCAGGATGTGCATCCCAAGGATCAAACCAATCCAAGGAAATTAATGTTTACACTGCCCGACATTATGAATCAGATAAAATGTTATTTGAAGAATTTAGCCAAACTACTGGTATTAAAGTAAATGTTATTTCTGGAAAAGCGCCTGAATTGATCGAACGAATCAAGCGCGAAGGAGCTCAAACTCCAGCAGATTTATTTATTACTGTAGATGGAGGTGTTCTTTCGACAGCTAAAAATAGTGGGATTTTACAACCAATTACCTCTAAAATTGCCCTTGAAAATATCCCTAGCGAACTTAGGGACCCAGAAAATCATTGGATCGGATTGACGACTCGGGCCCGAGTCATTGTTTACTCTAAAGATCGAGTCAAGCCCGATATGCTTTCAACTTATGAAGATTTATCTACAGATAAATGGAAAAACAAAGTGTTGGCTCGTCCTTCCACAACCCTCTATGATCAGTCTCTTCTATCTTCTATGATCGACATAAATGGCGAAGAAAAAGCTTCTCAATGGGTCAGAGGCTATGTAAATAACTTTGCTCGATCTCCTGAAGGAAATGATCGAGATCAAGTAAAAGCAATTGCTGCTGGAACTGGCGATGTGGCCATTGTAAACACCTATTATGTAGGACTAATGTTACATTCAAAAAATGAGGAAGAAGTAAAGGCAGCTCAACAAATCGGTATTTTCTTCCCCAATCAATCCTCTAGTGGAACTCATATTAATGTAAGTGGAATTGGATTGGTAAAAAATAGTAAAAATAAAGCCAATGCGGAAAAACTCATTGAATACCTTACAAGTGTTCCGGCCCAAGAAAAACTTACCAATTCGAATTTTGAGTATCCAGCCAATCGGCAAGCTAAAATAGCTTCTGTTTTGGCAGGATGGGGAACTTTTATTACACAAAAACTAGATTTTGCAAAATTAGGAGAACTCAATGGAAAAGCAATTCAAATCTTTACTAAAGAAGGCTGGAAATAACTCATTCTCGATTCCTATCAATAACTGGATTTTTGCACACGGACTCATTGTGGTCGGTGTGCTTCTTCCTTTTCTTTTTTTACTCCCCCAATTATTTGAATCCTCTACTACTGGCCAAGAAAGCTCCGAACTATTGGCTCACCAAACCAGCGAATATACAATCACTACGGGGGTTTTGATTCTTTCTGTGATGGGTCTTACTAGCTTTTTCGGTGCTCTTTTTTCGTGGTGGATCACCCGTTATGATTTTCCTGGACGTTCTCTTTTTGGCTCTATTTTGATACTCCCTCTGGCGATTCCTCCCTATTTATCAGCTTACACCTATTCAGATTTACTTAGCTCTACCAGTTGGTTTCAGATTTATCTCACTAAATTACTCCCCTTTTCTCTTGATCCTCAATGGTTTAGTATTTCTAGTATCCGTGGAGCGATTGGTATTTTTACTCTGACTTTATTTCCCTATGTCTATCTTACCTGCCGCTCATTTCTGAGCAATCAGAGTCGCTCTCTTGTAGAAAATGGGCTCATACTGGGCTCTTCCGAAGTACGAATTTTTTTGCGGCTGATCCTTCCTTTGATGAAGCCTGCGATTTGGGCAGGATCACTACTGGTAGCCTTTGAAGTTCTCAGTGATTTTGGAGTGGTCAGCTATTTTGGTATCCATACTTTCACTGTTGGAATTTTTACCACTTGGTTTGGAATGAATGATCTCACCTCAGCTGTAAAAATGGCCTTCATTCTTCTTCTTGGAGTATGGCTTCTGATCAATACAAAAAGAC
>JAGOHU010000175.1 GCA_017995975.1 Negativicutes bacterium | reverse complement strand
GTACTTCGTTAATGATTGTATCTCCATAATGCTTCATCCCTTTTTGTCCCGAAATAGCAAAACCTCCTGTCATTTTTATTTTATGACAGGAGGTCTCTTTTTATTTTGTCTCACTTTTGGGGTTCAGTACAGGCTTCAATACACAAGTATAATCCAGGAAAAACCTTTTTTTGAGCTACTATTTTTTTGTTTCTTTAATCTTTTCAAAACTATAATCCGGAAAAATTGCAGTAATTCCTTTTAAAGTAGTTTCTTTTGGGACACTCTCCGGAATCTCCATCCACTGATAAAATTCTTTCAACTCTTTTCCTGTATATTTTGCCGCATTTTCGATAGTCATAGACCCTCGCAGATCAGCAGCAACTAAAAATTTACCACTTTGAGTGACCGAGCTAACCGAAGGAGCCGTTACAGTAAACATACCAACCTGATTGGCTACAAATAAACCTCCAAAAAATAACAATACGGAAATCGCCATAATACTCACAGGTTTCATCATTTTGCCAAACCATTCCATTTGGAGAAACTCACCGGGCTTAGGACAAGCGTCCACACAGAGCCCACACTCAATGCACTCAGGATTGTTAACCACTTCCACCGACTTCACATCAATTCCCATCGGACAGGCGGCACTGCATTTACCACATTGATAACAATCCTTTTCCCTCTTGACCTTCAAAGGGGAAAACTTATTAAATAAACTATAGAATGCGCCAACCGGGCATAAATAACGGCAGAAAAATCTTTCAATAAAGAAAGCGCCAATGATTACAAGTACCAGCACAAGGGCTGCAATTGGTGCTTCGTCCAACAATCCGACCCCTTCCCACACATGAGACATCCCATAGTAAGGACCAAAAGCACTAATCCAAAGACTATGGGTCGCCCAAGCCATCCCTACCATTGCGACTAAAACTCCATATTTTAGATAACTTAATTTTTTATTCATAGCTTCAGAAATTTTGATCTTTTTTGAATTCAATTTTCCTACAAATTCAAAAAGTGCTCCGAAAGGACAAATATTCCCGCAAAAAGTTCTTCCTAAAATAATTCCCATAAAAACAGTTAAGAAAAATAATGTCATTGTTCCTGCAAAAATCTTTTGAATATTCTTTTCTCCTTGAAACCAAACCCACAAATTTTCCAAACCTCCGCCTGGACATACCGAGTGAACCGATGGCACTACAATCCCAAAAGCACTATGTCCCCAATGCATCCCAATCGTACCCAGCAAGATCACCCCAAGAACGATATATCTGGTCATCCAAATTACCTCCTTTTTTATAAGAATAAAAGAAAAGTGTGACAAGAATGTGACGAAAATTCTATTTTTACTTATTTCTGGAACTTCGACTAACCTCGGAAATAAAACTTATCGAAAAAAACCTCTTGAAATCAATCAAGAATTCAGACTCTAGATCAAAGGGAAAATCAAGCTAGTGTGAATAAAATCAGAAAAATATAATTCACCAAGATGGTTAAACATACATTTAGTTTTCGAGATATTCTTTTATCTTTTGGAACCAGAATAGGTGAGAACCAAATTTTTACGCGATGTACTTCCCTAGTAAAACGATTAGGAAGGCTTGCCTTAGTTGGAGTGCGACGACAGTCGTTACGAAAACTTAGGTAGTTTTTCTTGTTTTACGGGAACGTACATCTAAATTACGAATAATAGGAAAAATTAAATAGTAGGTACAGGTACGTGGGTAATCAAACCACGAAATATTTCAAAAGATCTATCCTTGTAGCCAATCTAAGTTTTACGCTGTTTTAAGATCATGATGAAGCTTTTTAAATTTAGAAGCCTTTGCATAAATATTCCAGAAGCTTCAATGAACACAACATCTACACCGCTTACGTCTACAAACTGAAAACCTCTTGAAATCAATCAAGAGGTTTCCTTTTTACTTATTTATTTTTCTTACGAGCCTTTTCGTCGGCTTTATATTTTTTATCAAAAGATTTCACTGCTTCATCACTAATGGTTTTCAAGCTTCTCTCTGGCGAAGGATTGCCGGCGAAAAAGCCATCTGTATCCCGGCGACTTTGAGTATAATACCACAGAGCTTCTTCGTTCTCGCCGCTTTTCAAGATCATTCGCAGATCCACCAAAGCCACTTCCATGAGCTTAGGTGCCACATAACGAGTCCGGATCACTGGTCTTTCTACAGTCACGCGCCGACGTTCTCTGCGTTTTTCGCCCGGTACTTTCTCCCAAACCCATATATCCTCATACTGGGTTGTAGTATATTCTTCATAATATCCTTCTCGCCAATAATTATCCCAGCCATAGCGAGTCACATCAATCTCTAAAAGACCCACTGTCGACTTATCCTCCACTTGATCATATTGTTCCATGGTCTCATCCCAAATCAAAGGGACCTTATTTTTTTGAAATTGACTCTGTATAATCAACCGAATTTTCAAACGGTCCGAATCAGACAAATCATCCCCAGAAAATTCAATTGGATTCACATAGATAGCCTTGATCTGGCTTAAATCTCCAGATACCTTCATATCCATCACTTGAGACTTAGCTTCTCCACTCCCGGCAGCACTGATCAAAACCAATCCGACTAAGAACCCAATAACATATTTTTTCAAACCCATCTTCTGCCACCTCGATTCTAAATCAAAGAAACTTTATTCAATCGATCAGTTTCTTCATTTATTTTATCAAAAATATTCATTCATTTGTGTTTTTTATCGGAACAAATCTTCCACCTTTTTTACATAGGCCTTCATATCAAATTTTCTTTCTAGGCCCTTTGCATTCATATAGCGAACCATTCCGAAAATCCCTCTTTCTCCCCAAGGCCGATCATGCTTGCCAAAGCACCAAGCCACCCCAGCAAATCCATTCGGGTCTCGTCCATCCAAAGAATACTTATTGTTCAAATACAAAGCCTGGGCAAAAGCTTTTTGAGGACTTGAGCTCCATTCCAATATCTTCTTGCCCCAGTACATCCGCATATAGCCTTGCATTTTGCCAGTCCCCACCATCTCAAGTTGAGCTGCATTCCAATAAGGATCGTGGGTCTGCCCCTCTTCTAGCTCTTCCAGAGAATAATCATAAAGCCGCTCATCCCTCTCATGTAGAGCCAGCGTCTTCCGAGCCCATTCAGGTAAGCATTCATAGGAATCGTAATTTTCATTATAATATACAAAGTTCATGCTCAGCTCCCGCCGTACAATCAGCTCCTCTAAAAATTCCTTCTTCTGGTCAAAAGGAACCGACCGGAGAGCTTCAAAAATAGCTAAAGGCGAAATCTGCCCAAAATGCAAATAAGGGCTCAAATGAGATGAGAAATCCCCGCTAGGCTCACTACGGCTCTCTCCGTACTTGGCCAGCTTATTTTCGGCAAAATTATGCAAATAAGCAGCAGCTTCACTCACTCCACCACGGAAGAATGGACTGGCCTTCACAGAGCGGTCAATTTCCAACTGCTCTATGGCCGCTTTCCCATCTTCGATCAAAAAATTCTCCCCCTCCAAGAGCAAGCCCAGCGAAGAATGATCTAGTGTTCTCAATGCTAAAGGCACTGCAAAGTCCAGCAGTCGAGCATTCAGCTTCTTTCGCAAAGTTCCAGCCGAGTACTCTGCCTTTGGTGAAGCAGTCTCCACTGGCACCACCACATTACTCTCCACCTGCACCACTTGGCACTTCGCCTTATCAGCCACCTGTCTACGCCACTGCTTTTCGATTCGCAGATAGCCCCGATCCACCACAAGAAGACAAGCCTCATTGGCCAGCTCAGTTGCCCCCTCATCAGGCGATATATACCGAACCACCATCTGGATTCCCCGCCGCTCC
>JAGOHU010000174.1 GCA_017995975.1 Negativicutes bacterium | reverse complement strand
CACGGCCTACTGCTGTCAATCTGATGTGGGCAATTGATAAGCTAGTAAAGAAAATAGAAAACATTGCTTTTGAAGACTATTTGGGAGAACTAGAAAAAGAAGCCCAAAGATTATTGGAAGAAGATATCTTAATGAATCATACAATGGCTCAATATGGAGCCCAATTGTTTGATAAACCAGTCACGATTTTAACCCATTGCAATACTGGTTCATTGGCTACAGCAGGTTATGGTACCGCATTAGGAGTCATTCGGAAGCTTTGGGAAGAAGAAAAACTAATCGAAGTTTATGTTGATGAAACAAGACCCTTGTTGCAAGGAGCACGGTTGACAGCTTATGAACTCGTAACCGAACAAATTCCAGCCATCCTCATTTCTGATAATATGGCTGGTTGGGTAATGAAAACAAAAAAAATAGATGCAATTATTGTTGGAGCTGATCGGATTGCACAAAATGGCGATACAGCCAATAAAATCGGCACTTATTCCTTGGCGGTATTAGCCAAGGCACACAATATCCCTTTTTATATTGCAGCCCCTTATTCGACCTTTGATGATGAAATCCATTCAGGTGGTCAAATTGTGATTGAAGAGAGAGAAGGAAATGAAATTCGAAAAATTGGCAAAAAATGGATTGCTCCAAGGGAAATCGAAACTTTTAATCCCGCTTTTGATGTGACACCAGGAGAATTAATTACAGGCATCATTACTGACAAAGGTGTCTTTAGTTATCCTTATGAAAATACTTTGAAAAATTGGAAGGAGAATAATAAATGAAAAATTCAATGATCCGAAATATCAATTTAGCTCCAGAAGGTAAAGCGAAAATCGAATGGGTAAAAGGTCATATGCCTCTTTTAGCCCAAATGGATAAAGAGTTATCAGCTACTCAGCCACTTAAAGGAAAGCGGTTGGTAGTGACGATGCACTTGGAAGCCAAAACAGCTTATCTTGCTATTGTTCTAAAAAATGCAGGTGCTGAAGTAGCAGTGACAGGAAGCAACCCTTTGTCTACCCAAGATGATGTAGCGGCAGCTCTAGCAGCTGAAGGAGTTCAGGTTTATGCTTGGTATAATTGTACAGGAGAAGAGTACGAAACATTCCTTAACAAAGCATTAGATATTAAACCAGATATCATCGTAGATGATGGAGGCGATTTGGTTCATTTACTCCATACAACACGAAATGAATTAGTAGAAAATTTACTGGGTGGTTGTGAAGAAACAACTACTGGGGTGGTTCGACTACACGGATTGGAAGAAAAAGGAAAATTGCAATTTCCGATGATTGCAGTAAATGATTGCCAATGTAAGTATTTATTTGACAACCGTTATGGGACAGGCCAATCTACCTGGGACGGAGTGATGAGAACAACCAATCTCACCATTGTAGGGAAAACGGTTGTTGTCGCTGGTTATGGCTGGTGCGGAAAAGGTGTAGCAATGCGCGCTAAAGGGCTTGGAGCCCGAGTGATTGTTACCGAGATCGATCCAGTAAAAGCAATTGAAGCGGTATTTGATGGCTACACAGTCCTCCCAATGAAAGAAGCGGCCAAAGAAGGAGATATATTCCTTACTTTAACTGGTTGTAAAGACGTTATTACAAAAGAACATTTTGATGTGATGAAAAACGGTGCAATTTTAGCGAATGCAGGTCACTTTGATGTGGAGATTAATAAAGACGAATTGAATGCTGGAAGTAGCTCGGTAAAAGTAGTCCGAAAAAATATTGAAGAATTTACTTGGAAAAATGGTACCAAAATCTACCTTTTAGCTGAAGGACGTCTTGTCAATTTAGCGGCCGGGGATGGTCATCCTACTGAAATTATGGACCTTTCTTTTGCCATGCAAACTAAAGCTGTCTTATATGTGTTGGAAAATGCAACTAAATTGGAAAATAAAGTATACACATTACCAGCTGAAATCGATCAAGAAGTTGCAGCGCTTAAGTTAAAAGCAATGGGATTCGGTGTTGATTTCCTAAGTGAAGAACAAAAAGAATATTTAAGTAAAACACCAAGCTGATAGGAGGCTAAAATAATGAAGCTCCAAATTAAAAATTGTACATTTTGGCAAGGCGGGACAGAAGTGCAGCAAGGATCCATTGGAATTATTGATTCAAAAATCACATGGCTAGGGGAGCCACCAGAAGGATGGCAAGCTGATAAAATGATTAATGGAGAAAACAAGCTTGCTCTTCCAGGCTTAATTAATACTCATAATCATGCTGCAATGAGCCTTTTTAGAAGTTATGCAGATGACTTGAAGCTCCAAGAGTGGCTGGAAAATAAGATTTGGCCGATTGAGGCTAAATTGGAAGCAAAAGATGTATATTGGGGTACCCAATTAGCTATTTTAGAAATGATTCAAAGTGGTACGACCACTTTTTGTGATATGTATTTCTTTATGGATGAAGTGGCCAAGGCAGTTGACGAATCTGGTATGAGGGCAGTTCTTTGCCGTGGAATTACCGCTTTTGGTAATGATGGAGAAGAAAAACTATTAGAAAGTGAAAATTTTTATCGAGACTGGCATGGAAAAGGAGAGGGGCGAATTGAAGTTTGGCACGGTCCTCATGCTCCTTATACTTGCCCACCAGAATTTCTAAAAAAAGTAGTGGCTTCATCCGAAAAAATGGGTATGAATATTCACATCCATTTGGCGGAAACCAAAAAAGAAGTGAATGATTGCTTGGCTCAATATGGAAAAACTCCAATTGAATTAATGGAATCAGTAGGACTTTTTAATCATCATGTACTAGGGGCTCATTGTGTCCATTTATCTGAAAATGATATAAATATTATGGCTCAAAAAAATGTCAAAGTGGCTCATAATATTGGAAGCAATCTAAAACTTGTGAGTGGAATTGCTCCAGTGCTTCAACTTCTGCAAAAAGGAATCACCGTTTCGATTGGTACCGATGGAGCAGCTAGCAACAATAACCTAGATTTACTCGAAGAATTGAGATTAACCGCATTGGTACATAAGAACCATTCAGGTGATCCAACGATTCTACCAGCTCATCAAGTACTTGAGCTAGGTACTATCTATGGAGCTGATGCTTTAGGGAAAGCAGGTCAAATTGGCTCCCTTGAAGTTGGTAAAAAAGCAGATATGATTTTAGTAAATATGTCAGGTTCTCAGTGGCAACCAAAACACAATGTTATTTCTAATTTTATTTACTCCGCTTCTTCCAGTGATGTTAATGATGTAATTATTGATGGCAAAATTGTTTATGAAAATAAGGAATTTAAAATATTAGATTCAGAAAAAATTATTTTTGAAGCGAATCAATCAGCAAATCGTCTAACTCGGTAGAATTTAGAATAATAAGAAAATTTACGGAATCCTAAATATGGCTTATAATAAAAGCAAATCGATGAATTAAGGAGATGACTATTCATGAAACGCACCACACCAGTCGGAATTTCCAATAAACATCTACATTTAGCTCAAAAGGACTTGGATGTACTTTTTGGAGCTGGGTACAAACTCACTCCCATTAAAGATTTAGGTCAACCTGGACAATATGCTTGTGATGAAACTGTAGAAGTAGTTGGACCTAAAGGTTCTTTCAAAAAGGTTCGGGTACTTGGACCTGTTCGCTCTGAAACTCAAGTAGAGCTTGCGTTTACTGACGCAATTCAAATTGGAGTAAATCCTCCGGTTCGTGACTCCGGACAATTAGAGGGAACTCCTGGAATTACTTTAGTAGGACCTGCTGGCAAAGTAGACCTTGAACGTGGTGTAATTGTAGCTTGTCGCCATATTCATATTGACCCAGCAACCGCGACCGAATATGGAATTAAAGACAAAGACATTGTT
>JAGOHU010000173.1 GCA_017995975.1 Negativicutes bacterium | reverse complement strand
CTTTAATTATATTATTTTCAGGTATTTTCCAAAAAGCGGGTACCCCTTGGGCAGCATTAGATTTCTCGAACCTTTGTGGGAAATTTGGAGCTATTGCCGAAGGAGTGAACTTTCAAGGAAAAGGCGGGCTTGGAGCTCGAGAAGGATTTCTCTTTACATTAACTTTGATCCCTACAGTTTGTCTTGCGGTAGGACTTATTGATGTTGTTGAACATATGGGCGCCATGAAAGCGGCAGCTCGACTCTTTAACCCATTACTTCGCCCTTTACTTGGAATTCCAGGTGTTACTGGGATTGCATTTGTTTCTTCTTTTACGAGCTCAGATATCGGGGCGGTTATGACAAAACAACTTTATGAGGATGGGCTGATTACAGATGACGAACGTACCGTTTTTGTTGCTTATCAATATGCGGGCTCGGCAGTTATATTAAATACAATTAATTCGCAAGCTCCTCTTTTGCCATTTGTTTTATTAGCTTTAGGGCCGATTATTGTGATTGAAGTATTTTGTAAAGTATTAGGCGCAAATGTGGTTAGATTAATTTTAAAATTGGGAAATAAAAAGAAATCTGCAAATCAGGAGGTGTCCGAGTGAGTACGCAGCAAATAACTTTAAAACCACAAAAAAGTGTAATCGAAATTTTTATGGGAGGTTGCAAAAAAGGTTTTTATATTGGAGTTGAGCAAATTCTACCTGCGATGATTCTTGGATATGCAATTGTTAGATTTTTGGGATTGACTGGGATTATCCCGATTTTAGATACTGTATTTGGGCCGGTTATGGGAATTTTTGGATTGCCCGGTGAATCGGTGGTTGTATTAATTTCAGCATTCTTTTCTAAAGCTGCTGGTGCTGCAACTGCTGCAAATTTATATGCTCAGGGGATTATTAATGGTGTGCAGGCAACGATCCTCATTATTCCTTCGATGCTTATGGGAACCCTGGTTGGTCATTATGCCCGAATTGTGCTTGTAGCAGATGTAAACCCAAAACACCGGTTGCTATTGCTAGCAGTTCCTATTTTTGATAGTATTGTTGGTATGTTTGTGATGAGAATTCTGCTATCTATGATGGGGTTGAGCTAAAAAACACTCACTCGATTCGATGGTATCAATTTTTTTATGCAGATTGAAAATTTGAAGTCCAAGCAAACTTGCTAGGAATATAACCTATTAAAATAGCTTAGATGATTAAAAGTAGTGCGAATACCAAAGAAATACTGGTAAGAGGAAAAAGGCGAAGGTACATCTGAAAAGAAGTGCCTTCGCCTTTCGTATTAAGACCAATCATTTGTAAATAACTGAAAGAAGAGCGGCTGGTTCAATTTCATTAGTGAATTTATATTTGCTTTGGTTGTCTGCTCCGAATTCTACTTTTAGAGGTAGGCTACTGGATAGAAATAATTAATTTTGCTACAATTTAATTATAAAAGTGATGACTAGGCTTAGGATTGATATCTTAAGAAATTAATAGCAGGATTTTTATATTTAGAAAGAGAGTGAAATGGAAATTTTAATACGTTTGGTAACCTTACTTTTTGATTTAGTATTTCCTTGGGTAATTGGATACGGACTGGGACAAAGTAAATATCGAAGTGAAAAGTTATGTTCTTATCTGTTAATCGGGAATATTCTTTTTTTCTGGCCTTTAATTGGATTGATCAGTATGTGGGGAATTCGCTTGGAGTATTCTTTGATATTATTAGTTTTGATTGGTTTGATTCCTTATTTAGCTCCTGGGATCATTGGGTGGTTTCAATGTCGTCAAAAATTTACAAATCCTTTGGATCAAGGGAGTTATTTTCTGATGGCCCTATTGCCAAATAATATTACAATTGGTTTTATTGCGTCTTTTATTTTATTTGGTGAAAGAGGGGTTGCATTGACCCAGATTATTACTCTTTGTGCAATGCCAGTTAACTTTTTGATTTCTTACCCTTTTGGACAATATTTTGGCAATTTAGGCGGAGCCAAGGGGTTAGCAAAACCGACTTTTAAAACTGTACTATTTTCTAAAAATCAAATACCAACTCTAGGGATTTTAATTGGCCTGACTTTAAATATTTTTGGGGTAGCACGACCAAATGTTATGACCTCAATATTGCCGGTATTAATCCATTTAAGTGCTTGGGCTTTTTTATTCCCTGTAGGCCACTCAATGAAATTTTCTGCTATGAAACAATATCTGCCGATTAGTATTGAAATGTTGAGCTATAAGTTCCTAATTACACCTATTGCAGTCGCTTTGTCAGTTTATTTTCTTTTTTCTGATCCTACAATTATTGGAACAGCGATTGTAATTGGATTCTCTCCGGTTGCAATTTTTTCGATTGTGATTAGTCAGATTTATCATTTGAATTATCATATGGCAATCACGGGAGTATTGGTCAGTCATGTTGTTTTTTCGATTATTATTTTTCCATTATTGATCTTACTTAAAGATTGGCTATGGTAAAAAAAAATGATAGTATAAAAGAAGAATATCAAATTTGGAGGGATTTACTATGGAAAAATGGGTAACAGAGTGTCAAACTAGTACTCTGAGAATGGAAGCAGAAATAAAGGAAGTACTTTTTGAAGGTCAATCAGATTTTCAAAAGGTAGGCGTTTACGATACAGAAGTATTTGGAAGATTATTGGTACTAGATGATGTTTTTCAAACTTCGATTTTTGAAGAATTTGTGTATCATGAGATGATTGCCCATGTTCCGCTCTTGGCTCATCCAAATCCGAAAAAAGTTTTAATTATTGGTGGTGGAGATGGGGGAACTGCACGAGAAGTTCTCAGACATTCGGAGCTCGAAAAAGTCGAGATGGTTGAGATTGATGGGCTAGTTGTGGAGATGGCCAAAAAGCATTTGCCAGAAATTTCGTGTGCATTAAACAGTCCGCCAGCCAATTTTAATTTAACCATTGGTGATGGAATCCAGAGAATTAAAGATGCTGAAAATTACTACGATGTAATTATTGTTGATTGCTCAGACCCGATCGGTCCTGGGGAAGGATTATTTTCGGGAGCATTTTATAAAGATGTTCATAAAGCCTTAAAAGAGGATGGGCTTTTTGTACAACAAACCGAATCACCATTTTATCATCGCAGTATCCTAGCAAATTTAACAAAAGACATTAAAGATGCAGAATTTCCCATTGTAAAAAGCTATTTGGCTTACATTCCAATTTACCCAGGTGGATGTCATTCTTTTACAATCGGGTCAAAGAAATATGATCCCCAAAAAGTGGTTCGCCCAGTCCCGGCAGCTTGGAATTTGAAATACTATAACGAAGCACTTCATCACGGAGCATTTGCATTGCCAAACTTTGTAACTCAAGTTGTTGAAGGAAATTTAAAATAAACACTTGATTTTTTCTTAAAAATACTTTATGCTGAGTATCGGATTATTCCTTGATAGCTCAATGGTAGAGCACTCGGCTGTTAACCGAGTTGTTGTAGGTTCGAGTCCTACTCGAGGAGCCACAAGGCCCGTTGGTCAAGCGGTCAAGACGTTGCCCTTTCACGGCGAAATCAGGGGTTCGATTCCCCTACGGGTCACCAACAAAAACTCAAGAGCTACCTGAAATAAAGGGTAGCTCTTATTTTATTATTAAGTTCGAATTCTAGACAGTTCAAGCGGGTTTATGGTATAATCCACGGGTAGAATTGCGCCTGTAGCTCAGTGGATAGAGCATCGGCCTCCGGAGCTGGGTGCGCAGGTTCGATTCCTGCCAGGCGCACCATCTTTTACTTTGTTAGATTTTTTTGTTAAGAAAGGTAGCTAATGATGATTCAAGTTCGCGAAAAGGTTCGTTTTGTTGAAACAGACTTAATGG
>JAGOHU010000172.1 GCA_017995975.1 Negativicutes bacterium | reverse complement strand
GAATGGTTATTAAAGATGGGACTAAGATGTCCAAATCTAAAGGAAATGTAGTGTCTCCTGATGAAATCGTTGAAAAGTATGGCGCAGACACCGCTCGGCTCTTTATTCTATTTGCTTCTCCGCCCGAAAGAGATTTGGACTGGAGTGATGCAGGAGTAGAGGGAGCCAGCCGATTCTTACAACGGTATTGGCGGATTTTACGTCAGTACTTCTTGGCCGCAGGCAATAATACCATTACTGGTGAATGGACCGAAACAGAGAAACTTCTTCGTCGTCAACTCCATACAACCATCCAAAAGGTCACCGCCGATGTGGGTGGGCGTTTTAACTTTAATACAGCTATTAGCTCGGTAATGGAATTAGTTAATGTTCTCTACCAATACCGTGATGAGCTTGAGCAAGTTCGTCCTGATGTTATTCAAGAAATCGTTCGTAATTCATTACTTCTCTTAGCACCATTTGCACCTCATATTACAGAGGAACTTTGGAGCGGATGTTACTTTGGTGGTACAGTTCATAAACAACACTGGCCAACATTAGATTCGGATGCTCTAGTGCAAGATGAAGTTGAAATTGTACTTCAGATTAATGGGAAAATCCGTGACCATATCTCAGTTCCGACTGAAATTACCAAGGCAGAGTTAGAGGTATTGGCTCAAGAACAAGAAAAAGTGAAAAAACATTTGGCTGGAAAAACAATTATTAAAGTGATTGCGGTTCCTGGTAAATTGGTAAATATTGTAGTAAAAGAAAATTAAAAAAGTGAGCCTCTAGTAATAGGGGCTCACTTTTTTGAAGGAAAGAAACTGAAAAAAATAGAAGTATCTAAGGAAGTAAAAAAACGAATGCAAAAAGGATGTGATGAGTGGGTCATGTGGACAAATAAACATTGGAAAATTTTATTTACCCTAATTGCTTTTTTTTGCATCCTTTTGGGTTATCGAGAACTAGAGCAGCCTGTGAAGGCAAATTTACAATTGGTTGAGGCTGCTCAAATTGAAGAAGTTGAAGAGTCAATCAAGGAAGAAGTGAAAAAGATTGAATCTTATTATCGAGATGGCAAATTGCTGATTAATCAAGCCTCAAAAGAAAAAATCGTAGAGCTTCCCGGAATTGGCCCCGTGTTAGCAGATCGAATCATTTCTTATCGAAATAATAATGGTGGGATTAAACAAATTGATGAACTTCGCAACGTGAAAGGGATTGGAGCTAAAAAATTAGAAGCTCTTCGAGGGAGAGTGATTTGTGAGTGAAGTCTAAATTTGATGTTTTTTGGATTCCGGTCTTATGTTTTTTAGGGGGAGTTTTATTTTTAGATTCTTATTCTCAATATTATTTGGGCTTTCAGCTTGGTCTTGGATTTACTTTGATTTTGTTAGGAGTTGGAATCTGGATTTATCATTGGAATGACAAAATCCTTTGGTGGGTTTGTGGATTGATTTTTTTCTTTTTGGGTGGTTTATTTGGGAGAAATCACTCGGGAATATCAGAAGAAAATATTGCTTTGGTAAAACCAACCGAGATTAGATTAAGTGGTTATATTACTGAAGTAAAATGGGGAGAAGAAAAAGGAAAAGGCTATCTTCAAGGACGAATGCGAGTAAAAGAAAAATCAATTAATGATATAACAACAGTGAGTGAGGGAGAGATTTCTTTTTGGCTTAATTCAATTGACTTTCCTACTGGTGAGCTCTGGCATGCAGGGCAAGGAGTTCAATTAAAAGGTGAACTTAGAATTCGAGAACAATATTTGAATCCAGGTCCTTGGCTGATATGGCAAGAAAAGTCAGGTCGAGGGGTGTTTAGAGCTTTTCGCGGCACTGGGGCGGAGTCGATTGAGTGGGAGCCCAAGTATGATCAGAAATTAGTGGGGTGGGCAGCAGAATTACGAACCTTTTTTTTGAAAAAGATGGAAAAAGTAATGCCTGAAAAAGATGTTTTCCTACTCCAAGGTTTATTATTTGGTGGTCAAGAGGGAATTGATCCACTAACGCGGAAACAATTTTCAACAACAGGATTGACTCATATTTTATCTGTATCAGGCACTCATTTAGCAACCTTATTTGCAGGAATTTTGTGGGTAGGTCGCTTATTGAAAATTCGTCAAGTATGGATTAGTTTGTTCGGAGCAGGGATTCTTATTTTTTATAGCTTTCTTTGTGGATTTCCGCCACCAGTCATTCGGTCTTTGTGGATGGCTTTAGGGGTAGTAATTGCTTTAGCAACAGACCGTGAGCGGAGTAGCCAACGGATTTTTTCTTTAACAGTGTTAGGTATGATGATTTATGAACCACGTTGGATTTATGATATTAGCTTCCAATTGTCTGTAGCAGCAACAACGGGACTTGTTTTTGCAATTCCTTACTTAGAGCAAACTAGGGGCTGGCATCGATTTTGGAAAGGGCCACTTTTATTTACACTACTTTCTCAAGGATTGAGCCTACCATTTTTAGCTACTTACTTCCAACAGCTAAGCTTGGTTTCAGTGTTTTCAAATCTTATTTTAGTACCAATTTTTCAAGGGATTTTGATTTTAGGATTATTAGGGAGCTTATTTTCTGGTATTGTGATCAAAGTAGGAGAGTTTTTCTGGATAGTATCTAGTTTGCTTTTGGGATTTGGGTTGATGGGAATACGATTTTTCTCGAGTTTTTCTTGGTCAATCCTTCCTATTCCTACTATGGGTTTTTGGAGCGGAGTGGTATATTATGTAGGAGTTATCCTGTTGTTTTTAGGTTTTCAGGTATCAGCAAAACGAAAGAAAATTTGGGCTGTAAGTCTGGCAGGATTATTATTGATAGGGCTATTTATTGGGTTAGCTCATCCAACTCAGCCGAATCGACTTGAAATTCATGTGATTGATGTAGGGCAAGGTGATTCGATTTTAATCCGTACCCCAAAAGGGAAATCTATGCTTATTGACGGAGGCGGTATTCCTTATAACCAAAGTAGCTTTGATATAGGAGAGCGAGTGGTAGCCCCTTACCTTTGGAGTGAGGGAATTCGTGAATTAGAACTAATCATTATCAGCCACGGCGACGAAGACCACAGTGGTGGAATTGAGGCGGTTTTAGCGAGATTTCCAACTCAACAAATTTGGATGCCCGAGCAAGGAATGGAAAAATTTTCAAAATGGCAAGGGAAAATTAGTACTCCGCCAGTAGGTACTTTATTCGAAGTTGATGGTGTGAAAATTCGAGTACTCGCTCAACCTCCAAAAGAGAAGAAAAGTTATTCTCAAGTGATCGAAGTTACTTACGGAGAAAAAAGTTTCTTATTTACTGGTGATATGGAAGGGAAAGAGGAAGAGGAGTTTCTAAAAGTAACCGATCTACAGACTATTTCCGGTCTAAAGGTAGGTCATCATGGGGCACGAAAAAGTAGCAATGATTTGTTCTTAAATCGAATCAAACCAGAATTTTCGTTTATTTCAGTTGGCGAGTCCAATTCTTATGGACATCCTGCCTTGCAAACCTTAGTGCGGCTTAATTCGGGAGATAAAAAAATTTACCGAACTGATTTACAGGGGCGTATTTTGATAAAAACAGATGGAAAAACGATTCAAGTGGAAACAATGAAGGGGCAGGGGAATTCAAAATGAACATATTGGACTTTTTATCAAAAATCGAAATGGAGTCTTTAAAGCAGGTATATTTACTCGTCGGTGAAGATCGTTACCAATTATGGCTTGCAGAGCGGGCTATCATTAAAAGAACTTTTTTAGATTCCCCCGAAGACAATTTGGTGCGTTTTGATAAAACACCGAGTTCGGATGAGCTAGCTGTAGCTTTAGCCTCACCTGGTTTTTTTTCGACTCAAACTCTGGGGATTGTTGAAGAT
>JAGOHU010000036.1 GCA_017995975.1 Negativicutes bacterium | reverse complement strand
CCGCCTTTTCCTTGAAAGTTCACTCCTTCGGCAATAGCTCCAAATTTCCCACAAAGGTTCGAGAAATCTAATGCTGCCCAAGGGGTACCCGCTTTTTGGAAAATACCTGAAAATAATATAATTAAAGTAAAAAGTGAAATCCAGCCTCTCCAAGTCACTTTTTCTTCAACGACTTTTTCGCTCTCATTTTTCATAGCTTAATTCTCCTTATTCAAAATTTTCCAAGTTTAATACCACTGCGGAAATCAATTTCCCCCGTGAACACATTGAATCGACAAGAGCATACTCACGAGTTGTGTGATTCCATTCTCCTTGGATACCAAAAGAGCAAAGAACTGGTGTACCACCCATCAAAATATATCCTGCATCAGAACTTCCGCCCAAACGCTTCCCTTTCACTTCTTCCAAGCCAGCTTCTAAGGCCGTCTTTTTTACAAACTCCCAAAAATTCATAACCACATCAGTTGTTTCATAAGGAGAAAAAGAGCTTGTATATTCAACTTCTGTTGTTGTTCCCTCAATATAAGTCTTAGAACAAACCTGCTCTAAATTTTTCTGAAATCTTTCCATTTCGCTTATTGTGTCAAAACGACATTCAACTTCGAGCTTGCAAAACTTAGGAATTGCATTACTGATTGTGCCTCCTTGAATGACACCACAAACAACAGTGGTTCCTTTGTCTAAATCTGTTAGAGCTTCTATCTCGAGGATTTTATGAGCCATTTCAGCAATCGCATTTCGTCCATTAATAAAATCATTTCCCGCATGAACTTCTATGCCATGTATCGAAATATGAGCCTCAATTCTCCCCTTGCGTCCATAGCAAATCGAATTATCTATTAAACCAGTCTCTAAGTTAAATGCACAGACACCGCCAGTGGAAGCTTCTTTAAGAAGTTCGGCTCCTTTGCCGCCAATGTGGGCAATCTCTTCATCACCAGAAAAAGCAATCTTCAGAGGTCTCTCTTCATACCCAATATGATTCAGAGCTTTAATAACGAATAGTGAAATAATAATTCCACCTTTCATATCGAGAACTCCCGGCCCAAAAGCTTTTCCATCTTCAATCTTAAAAGCATTAGATGGGTACAGCTCTGGTTGCAAAGCAGTGTCCATATGACCAGAGAAAATAACTGGCTTTGCCATTCGATCTTCACCCAAGATGCCGATCAAACTTGGCTCATGAGAGCCAACATCAACCACTTCACATTTGAAGCCTTCAGCTTCGAATAATTCTTTGAATCTTTCGGCAACCTGAATAACAGTTCCAGGGGCACGACTTGAGCTTTCAATATTCACCACTTCTTTTAGCAATGCCACCATTTCGTCTTTTTGGTTTTCTAGATATTCATATACCTTTTCTAACTGCTCTTTTTTCATGATGCTACCCCTCTCTATTTTGCAATTTACTTGGTCTTTTTTCACTCTACTCCCAAAGCTCCCCCTTTCTAAAATTCCCCTAGTACTTCATGATATTCTGATAGATCGCATCTTCCTCAAATGGATTTGCGTAGCTATGAGATTCGCTGCCACTAAAGCGAATAGAGTCGCCCTCACGCAGCAGAAATACTTGCTCTCCTACAGATACTTCTATTTTTCCCTTTGTAACTACAATAAATTCTTCCTGCACATTGGAATGGGTAGGTGACTCATAGCGACATCCTGATTTAATAAGGATTTGAAAATAATCAAAACCAGTGACTGGATCAAAAGGAAATATATTATAAAGGACCAAATTCCCTTCGGCCTCATAAATTGGCTGAAATTCTTTTAATGAATGACTTGCATATACTTTTGGGGCTGCCGCCATCAACGACGAGAAAGTTACTTTCAAACCTGCAGCAATTTTCCAAAGTGTAGAGACAGTCGGGCTTGATTCGCCACGCTCAACTTGCCCTAACATAGCTTTACTAACTCCTGTTAGTTTGGATGTTTCATCAAGGCTCAATCCTCTTTCGGTTCGTAGTTTTCGTAAATTACTTCCTAATACATTGTCCATGCTAGTCTCCTCATTATTTATACTCTACGATCCTTGCTCCATGATCTATAAGCAATTGCTTAGCAATCGCTATTTCGTACTTTGTAGGAGTAGTAAACGTTTTAAAGTGATCCCATATCCCTATTGCTTGATATTTTTCTTTACCAAAATCATGATACGGTAAAAGTTCGATCCGCCCACCAGGAACATTGTTTGTTACAAATTGAGCCGTCGCAATCAAATTCTCGGGATTGCAATTTACTTCTTTGATTAAAGGAATCCGTATTGTGAGAGGAATTCCTTCTAGAGCTGCTTTACAGCAATTTTCCAAGATCAATTGATTTGACACACCAGTCACTTGACGATGTAAGTCTTCATCCATGCACTTGATATCAAAAAGTAAATGGTCTATTTTAAATAAAATATCTTTAGTTGAATTCCAATTAAAGTAACCACAAGTTTCCATCCATATCGAAATTCCTCGTTGAAAAAATTCATTAGTTAAACTACGCAAGAATTCTTGCTGAAAAGTTGGCTCGCCGCCGGAAAAAGTTACGCCCCCATTTGAATGTTGAAAAAAAATTCGTTCACGCTCAATTTTGCTAATAATCGGTTCCATTGCTGACTCGGTGCATAAAATAGCCAAAGCCTTCTGAGAACAATGATTTACACAGAGACCGCAGTTGTCGCAACTCATTCGCCTTTCCTCCTGATTGGTTGGCGAAATTCTTTTAGGACACACTCCTTGGCAGCTGCCACATTGAATACATCTGTCTACATAAAAAGCGAGTTTAGGGTTCAAAGTCCATGTTTCTGGATTTGCACACCATTGACACCGCAATGGACAGCCGGCTAAGAAAATTGTATTTCGAATTCCTTCGCCATCATTTACCGAGAAGCTCTGAGATTGTAAAATTATTCCCTCATTGAAACATTCCATGAATTACCCTTTCTCTTGAAAAATCAAATATTTGTATGGGCATTACGGATGATAATTGCTTCTTGCATCTCTGGTGAAAGATTAACAAACTGGGTGCTATAACCAGCAACTCTTATCAACAAATCTTTATGATTTTCTGGATCCGCTTGAGCTTTTCGCATAACTTCTGTCGATACAGTATTAAACTGCACATGGAACGCACCTAATGAAAAGTACGCCCGAATCATTGCACCGAGATTTCTTTTTCCTCGATCCGTTGCAACCAAATCACCATTGAGGCGAAGATTCAAAAGAGTCCCACCAGTATGAACATCATGATTTACTTTTGCACTAGAGCGCATGGCTGCCAATGGACTTTCCACATCAGTACCTGCAAAAGGAGACACACCTTCTGTAAGAGGCTCGTAGGCTTTTCTCCCGCAAGGCGTTGCACCAACCACTCTACCAGTTGGGATATAGTTCGATATTCCCATAAAAGCCGAGTTAAAAGGGGATCCAAAAATATCTTTATGGGAGCGAATAGTACGATAGTAAAAATTAGAAATCTCCACCGCGATTTCATCCACATAGTTATCATCATTTCCATACTTAGGAACATCCTGTACAAGCTTTCGCAACGCTTCGTAACCCACCCAGTTCGCATCCAAAGCCTTGGTGAGCTCTTCAAGAGTCACACGATGATCTTCAAACACCAATTTTTTTATTACTGCTAACGAGTTCGCAACAATTGCCAACCCAATTCCTGTTAGAACCGGTCCAACGTTATAATGAGCACCTCCGTGGCTTAAATCGGTTCCTCTTGCCAAACAGTCTTCCACACAGGCCGACAAAAATGGTCGAGGGACTAACTGGGTGTGAAGTCGTTGTGCAATCAAGGTAGCTACCACCGAATGATGGACTAAGTTTGCTAATTGGCTCAAAAAAACATTTTTCACTTCATCATAAGTTTCATACAACTTAACCGGTTTGGCATCCAACCCCATTTTTTCATTCGTTAAGCGACTCTTTCCCTCATTTAGGGTGTACTCTAGTGCTGCCGCAAAATTTATATTGACTGCCGAAGTCCATTCTCCGGTTTTTCGAAAGTGGGGTACCACACAACCGCAGTTACTCCAATCCCGAGCATCTTCTGGTTCGTACCCTGCTTGTAAAAGCATTTGTGTGCCAGCCTGATCATTATGAATGGCAGGGAATCCGGTTCCTTTGCTAACTAAATCACTAACTGCATCCAAGAATTCTTGAGGACAATCGGCGTGAATTCGCACACTTAAGCCTGGCTGATGGGTTCTCACACTGTCAGTTGCTTTCAGACACATATAAGAAAGTTCGTTTGTGGCATCTAATCCTTCACGAGTTCGGCCCCCCACAGTTAAATTTTGAAATTGGTTATATCCTGCAAAAAATCCTGCAGTATTAGACGAAATGGTCCATACCCATTCAGAAAATTTAAGCCAGAGAGCTTCGATCAGCTCTTGGGCCTCTTCTTTAGTGATAATGCCTTTTTCGGTATCTTTTTTATAGTAAGGGTACATAAATTGATCAAACCTACCAGGGTTTAAAGCCAGTGGATTTTCCGAAATAATTCCGCCGAGCTGAGTAAACCAAACAAACTGGATTGCTTCATGAAAAGATTCAGGAGGATTTGCAGGAACACGTGTGCAAATCTTTGCTATTTTTTCCAGTTCATATTTTCTTTGCTCATTAGCCTCCACTTTAGCTGATTTTTCCGCTTCAATGCCATATTTTTCAGCGAATCTAATAATCCCATCACAAGTTAAGATTACAGATTTATAGAAAACTTCTTTATCTAAATCTTTTATTGATGTACGGTCCAACTTAGCAAGATGATCCTCAGCCTCTTTACGTACACCAGAAAATCCTTTTTTGAATAGAATATCTTGATAATCAGGAGTTATTTCTCCTACTGCCTGACGCCACTTCGAGTCATTGTCGATAATCCCGGTATCTACAGCAATTTTAGCTGTCTCTTTTGGAATCTGAGCTAAAAAATGTTCTTCAAGCGACTGTCCCTTCCAATAAGGAAATATATTCTCTCGCACATATTGTCGCTGTTCATCGGTCATTAAATACGGATCTTGAGGACGCTTGTCAAATTGATCCATTTCAGCATCGACCCATGTCCAAGAAAATTCCGGCGTCAAGATTCCTGTCCGTCTAAATTTCCCAGCAGTCCCCACAATAAGTTCGTCTTCAAAAATACGAACTTCAAATTCATTACAAAAATCATAGAAAGCTTGAGCTCTTCGAATCGCTATAGGCTGTCCCTCGGTTCTTTTATGAGATTCGGTAAAAATCCGTGCTCTTTCATAGCAAATGACCGGCTTTGAATTCACATAGTTTTGACGTAAACGCTCAATTCGATCTGTAGTACTCATCAAAATCCCTCCATTTTGTACGTTATAACGTTTTTGAGTTAATTTTAACATCTAAATTTAAGATTATCAAGAATTTTCTGATTATTAAAAATAAGTTCGACAGAATATAACAAACAAAACCATAAGATAAATTTTGACTATTTTAACACCACTAGTTTTCAAAAATATCATTATCCATTTCAAGCTATCTGATATGTTTGTAAGCCAGCAATTCGATTTTGATAGGAGATTGATTGTCTTTTTTTATTTGAGTCTTTTCATTCATTCAATCAGTCTATCAATCTAAAATAGAAGGGCTTACTATCTAAAAATAACGAGTGTCGATATTAGACAAAAGCCAAAAGC
Source organism: Negativicutes bacterium (assembly GCA_017995975.1). Classification (GTDB taxonomy): domain Bacteria; phylum Bacillota; class Negativicutes; order JAGOZY01; family JAGOZY01; genus JAGOHU01. The sequence continues at coordinate 6,734 of JAGOHU010000036.1, read as the reverse complement.
TCGAATAAGCATAAGAGCTAGCCACATGCCATTAAATTAAATATAAAAACCGAACCACTTTTAGGCAAAATTGATTTTTGTAAAAAAAACCACAAGGACGAAAGCCCTTGTGGTCAAACATTTTATTGTGACAGAATCATTAACCTTTATTCCCAATATCAATTCAAGTATTTTTCCACTCTTCGTGTTCTTTTGTTGGCATCGCCCACTGGGAAGTTAAATATAATTCTGCTTGACTGAGCACTTCCATCAAGCTTTTTCCAACTACTTCAAAGTTAACAGGCATTTCCTGGTGATGTAAGAAAAGGTTTGTTCGAGCATAGAATTTTTCTTCAAAATCTTTATAGACTTTAATACCATATTTTTGAGTCATTCCCTGCATATCTTCCACCAATAATTCAAATTCTTTTACCAGTTCCAATACTTTTGCTTGTCGTTTACCCATAGCAACTTCCTCCTTACAGTGACTCTTTCATTTCGATAAACCAGATTTGTCCATGAGCTTCTTCTGGAGCATTTGGTGTAAGGTTAACTTTAGGCTCTGCGATTTTTCCGTTTTTGGTCATTTCTTTTGATTTTGGGTTGTATTGATAATTTGTAAATTTATCTTTTGTTAAATTCTCATCCTTTATTTTCAAATCCAATCCAAAATCGTTATCATTTACAATGACAATCGTTTTTCGATCAGGAAGCAAAGTAATGCCCTCTGCTTTTTCAATACTCCATCCATGCTGACGAAGGTCGATCAACATTTCTTTAGAGGTCATTTGGATTGACGACATCTCATTTGAAAATTCCAGTTCTTGTCCAGCAATTCTTTTGTCTGTTATATCTGTTGCTTGAGTAGTAGATATTTTATATATTCGATTTTGCATATTTCCATCACGATCTGCTCCCTGCTCAATAATAAGCAAATCGGTACTATTCAGAGCATAGATGTCACCAATTTTAGCTCCACTTGAATTTTTATAATCCTCATTTATTGGATAAGCAAATATTTTCGCCTTCCCCGTTGCGATATCTAAGCGAATCAATCGAGTAAACTTGGCAGTTTTAGAAGTTTTACCATCAATATCAAGGACACTTTGAATGGCCCCCCAAAGATATTTACCATCTGGTGTAATGGTTAATCCCTCCATACCTCGATTTGGAATTCGATGCTTCAACAATTCGGGTAATCCTTTGCCTGGCATTAATTTATTAAGCAATTTTCCTTCTGGAGAAAATTGAGCAATAAATGGACCATACTCATCGGATATCCAAAAATTACCTTGGTTATCAATTGCAATTCCTTCGGGATCCATACCATCAGAATTATAAGGCAGAACAGTAAGCGAATCATCCAATGGAGTCTCTCCAGTGGCACCAGTCATTCCTTCGGGCACGGGTAAACCGTTAATTCTCTCACCAGAATTTGTTTTCAAAGGAATTGTTTTTGTTATGATTGCTTTGCTTCCTATGACCTTGATTACTGCAATTTCAGGGGTAAAATTAGGGGACGGAAAAATTTTTCCACTTGGATTAGAGCTGTTTGCAATGATTGGGCCATCTGCATTTGGACCTCGATCACTCAATCCATAAAATTCAATTGAACCATCGGTATTTATCTTCTTCAATGCAATTGCCGAGCCGTGTCCTGGCTCAAACCCTTTCGGAAAATTATTTTGAAAAGCCCCAGTATATTTTACAAAATACTGACTAGGTACCTCTAAAGTATAACTTTTTACTTCTTTCACTTCATTTGCAAATCCTGTAGAACTTATTAGCAGCGTAACTAGTAATGGGAAAACAAATTTCTTTCTCATTTTACTCACCCCTCCTTTTCTTTTAGCATAATCAAATAATTGAATGCAAAGGTTATCAAAAAGTTATCTTTAGGTTACCAAAAAAAGTAGAGAAACTAGAACTCTAATTTCTCTACTTTGATCACTCCGCTTCTCGGATAAATTTTTTCGCTTTCAGATAGCTTTTTACAGGATTGGGTGCTAATTCATTATCAAATTCTAAGACCAGCGAAGTAGCTCGTGTTGAATTTACAATTCGTCCAATAAAATCTTCCCACGGAATCCATCCTTTTCCCATTGGATAATGATTGTCGTCACGACCATAATTATCATGGAGATGATAGCTAATTATTTTGTCTTCTAATTTGCCAATTACCTTACCAATGTTCCAACGATTCAAATGAGTGTGTCCGATATCAATTAGAGAACGAATCCCTTTTACATCCTCAAATAATTGAATATATTCTTTATCATTAAATAGTAAGGTCTGATTTTTTTCAGTACCAATATTTTCAACGCCAACTTCGGTACCTGCATCTTTCGCCCATTTGACTAAAAGGGGTAACGCTTTCTTTACTCGTTCTTGATAAACACTTTTTATATCTTCAGTAACTAAGGTGTGATGTCCATGAGTATGAATAACTACATGTAAAGCTTTAATTAGGCTTGCAAACTGAAATGCCCTGTGGAATGCTGCCAGAGTTAATTGGTAAGTATGAGATTCAGGTGGATCAGTTAGATCGGTTCCTTCGATCATTGTTGCATGAATTGACACAGGAAATTCTCCATAGTCTTTACGCCATTTTTTGATTTTTTCTTCAATTTCATATTCATCACACCATTGAGGCCAATCAAGGAAGATTTCTAGTCCAAATCCTTCTTTTAAAAGCTTTTCTATTTCTTTGCTTTCTGGAGTAAAAGGAATTGTACTTACCAAAAGGGGTAATTCTCTTTTTTCAATCATAGCATGATCTCCTTTTTCTAAAATATGATTGGAATTGCTCCGCGATCAGAAGGTTGAAAATAGTGTAATTTTTCTGGATCAATTTCCCAATAAATATCGCCAAGTCTAAAAATTGATTCTTCTTCGGAGCAAGAAGCTAGTAAGGTTTGATTATTTATTTTTGTTTGATAAATCCATTGTTGCCCCCAATTTTCCCTCCCTACAATTTGCAATTTCAATTGCATTGAGGATGGAGAGCACTTTTGATCTAATTGGACATTTTCGGATCGAATACCAATGGTTAAGGTTTCACCTTTATATTCTTCTAATTGATTTGCGATCTTTTCGGGTAAAAGCAGTTGTTGATCATTGAAGTGTAAATTCTCCCCATCCCATAGAGCTTTGATTAAATTCATTGGCGGATTTCCAATAAATGATGCTACAAAGGTATTTGCAGGATGATGATAAACTTCCTCTGGTGTACCAGCTTGTTGGATTTTTCCATCATGCAAGACCACAATATACTCTCCTACTGTCATCGCTTCAATTTGATCATGAGTCACATAAACCATAGTCGATTTCATCTGTTCATGAAGCCTTACAAGCTCCATACGAGAGTGAGTGCGAAGTTGAGCATCTAAGTTTGACAATGGTTCATCCAGTAGAAAAAAAGGAGCTTCTTTTACCAAAGCCCGGGCTAAAGCAACCCGCTGTCTTTGCCCACCCGAAAGTTCACGAGGATATCGATTTTCGTATTTTTTTAGTCGTAATACTTCCAAAGCTTGTTCAATCAAAGCTTTTTTTCGAGCCATATCAATTTTTCGATTCTTCAAAGCATAGGCGATATTTTGTTCCACTGTTAGATGAGGGTAAAGAGCATAATTTTGAAAAACCATACTAACATCTCTTTTTCCTGGCTCTAAATGATTTACAACTCCAGTACCCAGATATAATTCGCCATCAGAGATACTTTCTAGCCCAGCGATCATTCTGAGGATCGTACTTTTTCCACAGCCAGAAGGGCCTAACAGAATGGAACGTTTGCCCCCAGGCAATATTAAATTTAGATTCTCGATAATTACAGTATCTCCATAATGTTTGCTTACATTTGAAAATTTGATTTCTTTGGCTAAGTTCATCTACTCTTTTCCTCCTACCCCTTTACTCCCGAATGAAGAAATGTGCTTACGATCTGTTTCTGAGCAAAGAAATAACAAACAAGTGGCGGCATGGCCGTAAACATGGCTACCGCCATCAATGGACCCCATTCAGTACCACCTTCTACATTGGCAAAAAGATTCAATGCAATGGGCAATGGGCAATGTGTACATATCCCTACCTTTTAAGACCAACAAAGGCCAAAAATATTCATTCCACGAATTGATAAAACTCATAATTCCTAACGAAAAAATAGCAGGACGTATCACGGGAATAATAATTTTCAACAATATCTCCATATGGCTACTTCCATCAAGTTGGGCAGATTCTAAAATAGATTTTGGGATCGCTCGCATGGTCTGATAAAGCAGAAATACTCCCATTCCATCCGCTGCTTGTGGCAAAATCACTGCCCAATAAGTATTCAGTAAATCCAATTTAGACAATAGTAAATAATTCGGAAGCATGATTGTTACAAAAGGAATAAACATACTCAGCATATAAGCTCCTAAGAGCCATTTACGACCGGTAAAACGAAATTGACTGAATCCATAAGCGGCTAACAATCCGGTTGTAAGCTTCAATAGAGTTACACCAAAAGCAATAATTAAGCTATTGGTTGTAAAAGAAATGAAATTATTGCCTTTCCATACATAAATAAAGTTTTCCAGTGTCCAAGGGGAAGGCCAAAAATCTAATGGGTTTTGAGTGACAATTTGACTAGAAGATTTAAAAGAAAGAGTAATCATCCAAACCACTGGGAATAGGAGTACTAATAACAATCCCATTAACGATCCGTGCCACAAAAGATTGGAATATTTAATTTTCATAATGTACCATCTTTTCTGCAATTGCATTTTGCAATGCGATCAATCCTGCAAAAACCAGAGTAAGGATAATAGCACAAGCGGCAGCTCGACCAGTATGGAAAAACTGAAAAGCGGTTTGATATACATAATAAATCAAATTAGTACTACCTTGGTCAGGCCCTCCATTTGTCAGCATCTGAATCGGAACAAAAATGGATTGAAGGCCCATTACAACAGTTAGAGTTCCTACATATAGAGTAGTTGGAGAACATAACGGAAAAACAACTTGACAGAAGATTCCCATTTTACCCATTCCGTCCAACTGAGCCGCTTCAATTAGCTCTTTGGGCACATTTAGCATCCCCGATAAAATCAAAATGAAATGTTGTCCAAAAGTTCGCCAAGCAGCAATCGTAGCAACTGCTGGTATCACCCAATCGGAAGATCGTAAGACATCAATTGGATGAGTGCCCAGTTGTTTTAATACTTCTCCAATGGGCCCTCCTAGAGGGTTATAAATCCATAAAAAAATCATTGATGCCACTGCCATGGAAAGCATACTTGGTAAAAAAAGTAGCGAACGATAAAATTCTTGGAAGCGCTTGATCCCATAGGATAAAGCAAATGCTGAAAAATATGGTAGTACTAAATTTAATATGAGTAAAATGAGTACATATTTTAATGTATTCCAAGCGGCTCTTCCGAATTCTGGTGATTGTAACAAGATTGTATAATTGTCGATTCCAACCCATTCTTTGTTTGGACTTACCATATTCCAGCTTAGAAAGCCTAATGAAAAAGTCTGGACAAGAGGCCAATAAATAAATAAGACTAAAAAGAACAGACTAGGTAGCAAAAAGGCCAGAGCCGTCAGATGAATTTTCATCTGACGTTCTCTTCCCAGTATTTTGATTTGATTCACTGGTCTGTCATGATGCACTATTTCCACGAAAAATCCCTCCAGTATAAATTATTGGAGTAATTTATTAATTTTTTCAGCAGCTTGAGTCCAAGCTTCTTGAGCACTTTGTTTGCCACTCAACATCGCTTCGCGAGCATCTAATAGAACTTGCTCAATTTGTAATCCATTTTTCCCTGGAAAACTGAGCCATGGACGCACACCAGCCAATTGATTCACAGCTGCCTGCATCATCACATTTTCCTTAATCATTGGAGCCAAGCCCTTTGGGTCTTCTGCAACCCCTTTGCGTGGAGGTAAATAACCTGTACCTTTTGTCCAAGCTGTTAAAGATTCGGGACTTTGGAGAAACTTGATAAATTTCCATGCTGCTTTTTGTTGTTCAGTATCTTTAGCAAACACAAAAAGATTATTTCCACCTGCTGGCACTACTCTTTTCTTACTACCATAAGTTGGGAATGACTCTGCACCTGCTTTAAATTTAGCATTTTTCCCGATTGCAGATTGACGGGCAATGGACCCAATATGCATAGCAACTTTGCCACTAACAAAAGCTTGAAATCCCTCTTCATAGCCTGTGTGTAAAGCCGTTTGGTTTTTCACCATTGTTGCATACCGGCTCATTGATTCAATCGCTTCTGGTGAATTTACATCAGTGCTGAATTTACCACCATTCTCTACCAATACCTTTGCACCATTTGAAAACATCATTGCTTCTTGGGCCCAGCTATCTGGTGGTTCTTGGATAGAAATCCCATATACATTTGCTTTTTCTTTGATTTGTTTAGCAAAAGCTTCTACTTCATCCCAAGTTTTAGGCCCTCTATTTGGATCAAGTCCTGCTTGTTTAAATATTTCTGGATTGTAGTATAAGACTGGGTTACTAATCGAATAAGGCATTCCTTGTTGCTTGCCATTGTATTGACCCAGTTCTAAAATATTTGACGAGTAGTTTGTTTTTAAAAACTCCTTATCTTCTGGGTGTATGGCAACAATCTCATCAATGGTAGTGTGAGGAATGTTGTCAGCAGCATAAGAAAGGTAATTGTACCCGATCTGAGCTACTGCAGGTGGTTTTCCCGATGCCAGTGCAGCTTGTACACCCTGCATCAAAGGCATGT